>CAYQBW010000200.1:0-5701 GCA_964415725.1 uncultured Planctomycetia bacterium | reverse complement strand
GTCAAGGGGGTTTTCCGGAAAATCGCCGGGTTTGGCGATTCTTACGAAGGCCTAACAATATTAAGGACAAAAATGGCCGAAATCCCCCGACTTTGGCCTCTATCGAGGGGGTTTGGGGGAATCGACGGTTTTGTTCGGAAATCGAACGGCAGGCCTCAATCTTCTATTCCCCTTTTTACACTCCCCACTCCCAGAAAAAGGGGGAGCTTCCGCAGAACCTGCGGGTCCATGGCCCTCTGATTACGTTTCACCGACATCCCCCCGCCGGGAACAGCGGGCAAAGGCCCTGCTGGGGCCCTTGAAAAGGGCATTGTTCGACAGGCACGACAAAAGTCTTGTCCAGTTCGGGACTCGGTGGCTGCGTCGGAACTGCCCTCCCGACCTCACGAGCCCGGATCTCCGATCCGGTCTCGTTCCGGCGGGGGCTTCACAACATCGGTGGCTGGGGGAAGGTCATGGATTTTTTGGGACTTTCGAGAGTCCCGGTGGTTTGTCGTGACCGTCAATGAATCAAAAAGAGAGGCCCGCCCCGAGGAAGGGCCCGTAGAGATCCACGCCGCCTACGTTCAGGTGCTGGTATCCCCCCTGGAGGCGGAGGGCTCCGAGCTGGACCCCCAGGACCCCCCTTCCTTCCACGGCCCAGGCGTCTCCCAGGTTTCCGGCGTGGAACTCCAGGGAAAGGAGCCAGGGATCGCCGGGCTGGAAATCGGCGGCGTAGAGAAAATCCAGGCCCGCCTTTCCGCCGTTCTCGTCTCCCCAGAACCGCACCCCAAGCCCCGTCCGGAACTGGGCTGTCTCGCCCTGGGCGAAGCGTAAGGTCACGTCGGCCACCCCCATGATGAGGTCCTGGGAGCCCAGTTCCCGGTAGTAATCCAGCCTCCCGGAAAAGCCGATACGGGAACTCGTATCCACAAGAAAGGTCAGGCCCGTCCGATCGAGGCCGTGGAAGTCGTTGCCGTTCTCCAGGGCCAGGTCCGCCTTCCAGCCCTTCCCTCTGGCCTTGTTCTTCGAATAGGGAAAGACCATGCCCCCGGACTCTCCGTAAGCGTAGGGACGCTCCAGGAACCAACCCTGCCGCCGGAACCCCAGGTCGTCCAGGGCCGCCTGGGGGAGAGTGAAGGGAAGGAGGAAGGTCCACTCCAGGATCCCCGCCTCCAGCTCTTCCAGGGGATCTCTTTCTTCTTCCTCCTCCTGGTAGTAATAATCCCCGCACCGGGAGCCCCGGCTCTCCCGGGGGCGGGAGTTCTTCTTTTTCTTTCTCGTCGCCTGCCGGAGCTTGTCCAGCTTTCCCTGGAAAGGAGCGGAGGCGCAACCCGAAAGGAGGAAGGCCGCGAAGATGAGCCAAAAGAGGTTCCCCGCCTTTTTCATGGAGGCGATCATCCCTCCAAGACAGGAGCCCGCGCAAGGACCTCTTTTATGAAACTCACGGGAGCATACGCCCGGCACTACAAGGAGGAACGCTTCCGCACCTTCTGGGGGAGGCGGACCATGAAAAAGGAAAGGAAGGCCCTCTCCGCCC
This sequence comes from uncultured Planctomycetia bacterium, assembly GCA_964415725.1. Taxonomy (GTDB): domain Bacteria; phylum Planctomycetota; class UBA1135; order UBA1135; family JALUZX01; genus JALUZX01. The sequence continues at coordinate 4,182 of CAYQBW010000200.1, read as the reverse complement.
TCCTGGAGCTGGCCTCTCCCCTGGAAGGCCCCTGGCTGGACATGCCCTGCGGGACGGGCCGCCTGGCCGGGCTCCTTCCGCGGCCCGTATGCTGCGACCTGAACCCGGCCATGCTCCGCCTGCTCGAGCCGGCCCGCCCCGCCGTCCGGGCCTCGGGCCTGGCCCTCCCTTTCCGGGACGGCGCATTCGAAGGGGTCCTCTCCATCCGCTTCCTCCCCCACCTGGCCGATTCCTCCGAGCGGATCCAGGCCCTCTCGGAGATGGCCCGCGTCTCCAGGCGCTGGGTCCTGGTGAGCTTCTTCCACGCCCTCTCCCTCCAGGAGGCGCGCAGGAGGGCCAAGGAGGTCCTCTTCCACAGGAGGCGCGGCAGGAAGTCCATCACTTTCCGCCGCTTCCGCGGGGAAGCCCGGGCCGCCGGGCTCCAGGTCCGGGCCGTCCGCCCCCTGGCCCGGTTTTTGAGCGAGCAGTGGCTCGTGCTCTGCCGGGTCGGGGGTTCAGGTTCATCCGGTCTGGAGGATGGACCCTGAGGACTACCGCCCCGCGGCGTGGGCCAGGACTTTCTCCAGGCCGGCGGAAAGGGCCAGGAAACGCTCCACCCCTGGAAGCACCAGGTAGCGGACCTTTCCCTGCCGGGCGGCCTGCTCCACCGGGCCCAGAAAGACCCGGTCCGGGTCTTCCTCCCCTTCCAGGAAGAGCGTCCTCTTCCCTCCCAGAGGGGCCACGTTCCCCGGGTCCACGGGAGGGCCCGAGACCAGGACCAGCCCGGCCCAGAGTTTGGGGTGGGCCAGGCAGGCGTAGTAGGCCTGGCTCGCTCCCCGCCCCTGGCCCGCCAGGGTGATCCCCGACGGCGAAAGACCGAATTCGCGGATCAAGGTATCACGGGCCGCCCGGATCGGGTCTCCCCCCTTCTTGAGGAAACCCGTCTGGAGGCAGGCCACGACGACCTTGTACTTGGCCGCCAGCGCCGGGAGCCAGCCGGCCCCGTGCACCTGGGCCAGGTCGGCCTCCCCGCCCAGCTCGTCGGGAAGGAAGAGAAGGCCCCTTCTCTCTCCCCGGGGAGGAAGGCCCGGGGGGAGGTAGACCCGCATGGGCACCACCGTCCCTCCCTCCACCCGCGTCCCCGCCGGGATGTCCCCCAGGGCCTCGGGGAGGGGGTCCATCCCTTCCTCCATGAGGCGACTCCAGGCCTCGGCCAGGACCAGCCCGCTCGCCTGGTCCACCTCCACCAGGGGAGGATTTCCTTTTTCCGGATTCACCGTCCTGTCCAGCTCCCCCAGGACCGCCACCAGCGAGGGAAGGGCCCCGGCCCAGGGGGGCGGGGGAAGACCTTTCTTCGCGGCGGACCGGCGGCGCCTCCCTTCCAGGAGCAAGTAGCGTTTTCCAAGGAGAGAAGACCTCTCCTTGAACCGGTCCAGCAGGTAGAAGGCGGTCCTCCTGTTCAGGATGCCCGGGCGGGAAGGATGTTTTCCGCTAAAACGGATCTCGGCCTCACCCAGGTAGCGCCCGGGAGGGAGATCGCCCGCCGAAAAGGGCAGGGTCACGTCGTAGCGCAGGAGTTCCTCCCTGCCGGCTTTCCCGGAAAACTTCCTCTCCCTGAGGATCCTTCCCGTCCAGGGGTCCCGGACCCGGAAGAACACTTCCATCCCGGCGGGGATCTCCATGGGCACAAGAAGCCTTACGGTGAGATGGATCACGCTTCCCTTCCCCGTCTCCTGGACCTCGGGGAGGGCGTGGAGAAAAAGCCGCATCCGGAAGAGGTTCTCCGGCGTCCCGGGAAGGCCCGCCCCGGCGAGGACGGCCCGGCTCAGCCCGTCCAGGACCCGCCCCGCCTCCTCCGTGGCGAGAGCCTGGGCCGCCTCCACCAGGTGAGGGATCATGGCCGCCCGGCGCCGGGGGGCGGCCTCACCCGCCGTCTTCACCGCCAGGGCCAGGCGCCGGGCCAGGGCGGGCGGGTCTTCCATCCTCCCCAAAAAGAGCCCCTGGCCCGGGGCGGCGCCGCAAAGGAGGAGGAAAAGAAGGGCGACCAGCCCGGTCACTCCCGGGTCGGGTAGGTTTTCAGGACGTGCTCCCGCCATTTCTTCTCCAGCTCCAGGATGCCGAACTTGTAGACCTCCTTGAAGACCTCCCTCTGGGGCCGTTTTTCCATGATGCCCCGGACGAATCGCTTCAGCTTGGCCCCGCCGTAGGCGGTGATCAGGAATTCCACGTAACTGAAGCTCAGGGCGTGCTCCAGGGGAGTAAGTTCGTCGATGAGCTTGTTGTAGAAGCTCGGAAAAGAGGGAAGGTTCGCACCCAGGGCCACCTTGGAGCGGATGTAGGCCCTCCACTTCCCTCCCCGGAAGCCCACCATCGTATTTTGTTCGGTGTAACAGAAATTGGTGCACCTTCCGTCCAGGAGAAACTCGAAGTAGTGCGCCACCCCCGCGTCGAGCCACCCGGCCTTTCTCTTTCCGATCCACACACAGGGAGTGATGTTGGAGAGCATCAGGTGGGCCACGTTATGGACCAGGCACCGGTATAGGTCCTTGTCGTTCCTGGTCCCCCTGCCCTTGGCCACGGTGAAGGCCGGGCGGGAGCCGAGGAGCTTGCTTCCCGTCCCCCCGCTTCCCCCAAGCCCCGTGATCCGGGGAGAGACCCGCGCCTGGTCGGAGGCCCGGTTCCAGATGAAGATACGGAAAGGAGGATGGAAGTCCGAATCGGAGCAGGCCATCACTTTCTTGAATTCCTCGTAGAAGGCCTCCAGCCTGTCCAGGTAGAGGTGGAGCAGGTGGTGCTGGTCCAGGGTCCGGCGGCCCACCTTCATCCTGGGGATGTCGAACATGAGCTGGAAGTGGGGGGACTGGGCGTGCATGAGCCTGTGCCTGGCCAGGGCGTCGATCTTCCTCCTCTCGGCGAGCCACTTCTGCTGGCGGGCTCTCTCCCGGGCGAGCCAGGCCTCGGCCCGGGGGTTTTTGCACTCTTTGCAGTCCACCCGGAGGGTGCCGCCGCAGAGCTTGCATTCGTCCCGGACGGAGCAGAAGGGAACGCCCTCCTCCAGTTCCCGGAAGGCCTTCTTGTGGCGGGGGCACCACTTCCAGCCCCGGTCCTTGCAGAACCTGCAATGGGGATGTCCCAGGCCGGGCACCCGGACGGGTTTCTTCCAGGCCGGCCTGGGGGGCTTCTTGCCGGGCCGTTTCCTGGTCCGGCCCCGCTCGGCGAAGGCGGGGGTCAAGAGAAGGGCGGCCAGGAGAACCAGAAAGCCCGCGTAGAACGGGGCCCGGTTTCTCTTGCTCCTCCTTCGCGGAAGGATGTTAGGATCGAGAGATGCGAACATCGAACAACACCTTGAAAGCGGTTCTCCTGGACGCGGGAAACACCATCCTGGGGCTGGACTACGAACTCCTCGCCCAGACTCTAGCGCCGGGGAACCCGGCCGTCACCCCCGAGGCCCTGGCAAGAGCCGAGGCGAGGGCGAGAAAACTCCTGGCGCCCTATTTCGGCTCCGAAAAGCCCCCCTCCCTGGAAGAGGGGATCGCGCTCTTCGCCCGGGCCATGGCCGAACCCTTCGGGATCGACCCGGAGGGCGAGGGAACCCGCCGCATGGTGGAACTCTTCATGAGTTCCGAGGGCATGGACCGGGCCTGGAGCGTGCCCATCGAGGGGGTGGAACCGGCCCTGGAAGAGTTGAAAAGCCGGGGTTTCAAACTGGCCGTCGTCTCCAACGGCGACGGCCAGGCGCCCAGGCGGCTCCGGGAGGCGGGCCTGGCCCGCTTCTTCGAGGAGATCATCGATTCCGGAAACGTGGGCGTGGAAAAACCCGATCCCCGGATTTTCCTTTTGACCCTGGAAAAACTGGGCGTGGATCCGGCCGAAGCGGTCCACGTGGGAGACTTCTACCAGGTCGACGTGCTGGGCGCGCGGAAGGCGGGGCTTCGGGAAGGCATCCTGATCGATCCCTACGGCGACTGGGAGGAGGCGGACTGCCCCCGCGTCCCTTCCGTGGCCCACCTTCCCCGCCTCCTGGAAGAGATGGGGTGAGAAGAGGCCGGTCCCAGGGGTGCAAGATAGAAAGCCCCCCGGGTTTACAAATTGGAAGGAGACCGGGAGAATGAAAGCTCAATGAATCCGTCTTCCCCCTCCCTTCTTTTCACCTCAATGGAGGACACCCGAATGAAGAAAACATTCCTTCCCTTCCTCTTCCTC
>CAYQBW010000199.1:0-5757 GCA_964415725.1 uncultured Planctomycetia bacterium | reverse complement strand
TTTAGTGGGGGAAGGGCCCGGGCCGGAGAAAGGGGTTTCTCCGGGGTTGAAGGAAAGGGAAGAGCCGGTTCGGCGGAAGGTGCGGGAGGGAGTGAAAGAGAGGGCCGGAAAGGATGTGGCCGCCGGGAAGAAGGAGGGGGAAAGGTTGGTCAGTGGGGTCCTCCTGGATTCGGAGGGCAATCCCGTTGCCGGGGTTCCTTATTTCCTCGTCTTGGATGGGATGCCAAGGGCGCGGGGGCCCCGGGGATCGAAAGATGCCTTGCTCCGAAAGACCGATCTTAAGGGGAGATGGGAAGTTGATTCGGCGGGGGAGGGGAGGAAGGGCCTGGCTTTCTTATATTCTGAAAACCTTTCCTTCCTTTTCTACCTGGACAAGGTCTACAACGGGAGAAGGCTTTTTCTCCCCGAATTGGCGGCCCTGGAGATTGTATGCAGTGGGTTTGGAGACCAAGAAAGGTGGGGGTTCCGGGCTGTTCCATGGGAGAGGGGGAAGCTGAGGGGGCACTGGACCGTCAAGGAGGAGGTTCAAAGCCGATCCGGCCCTGTTTTGGTGGATTATCATGTCGTGGGCCGCCAAGTCCTGGGAGGAAAGGCCCAGAAAATCTTTTGGCTTCCCGGGAAAAGACTCAGGCTCAGGTTCTGGGGCGAAGAAACAGTGCTTGTTCCCAAGGGGAAATTTGTCGTTTTGCCTGATAAGATCCTCCTCTCCTCCTTGGGATCTTCGGCCGGGATCCAGGTCGAGATTCAGGGGAAATCAGGGTGTGAATCCACCGCGCGCGGGTCGATCCTTGCATGCCAATACCGGGAGAAGGGAGGCGGATTTATGTCCTTCCCCTTGAGAAAGGGAAGAGGATTCATTCCCTCCGAATTTTTTGCCGAAAAAGCAAGAAGCAGATATGAGGTTTGGGTCCTCCTGGAAACGGGGGAATACTTCCACAGGGAAGTGGAGAGGCCCGACAGTTCAAGGAGGAAGAAGATCGTCTTTTTACAGGGAACGGGGAAAAAGCCCGTTGAAATCAGGCTGGGAAGAGGGATCAAGGTGGGAGATGCCGTTAAAGTTTTTCTTGAGAAAGGAAATGTCCTTAAGGCGCTGGAAACTGGAGGCCCTGAAGACCCGGGTTCCACATGGTACTCCCTGATCTCCGGAAAATTACTCCGGGTTTACGGTGACCTAGGAATTTGGCGGGGAATCTGGGTCGTGGCGAAGTCAGGGGAAATTTTTGCCGCCGAGAACCCTGGAAGCGGGAAAGATCCGGAAGGACAATGGCTGAAAAGGAATGCCCTCGGCCTCTGCGATTTTGGGAAGGTCCTTTCCGTGCTCCAGAGGGACGATTACAAAGTCGTCTTTGTGCAATTTCAAGTGGAGATCCGCCTTTTTGGAGGAAAGCGTGAATGGGTAACCGTCGATCGGGCGAATATAAAGGGGACAGGGAAAATCCCGTCTCTTCCAGGAGGGCCGGGCGGTTCCAAAAATGCGAAGAATGGAGGTTATGTGCTTCCAGTCTGGGAAAAATACCGGCCTGACGGGTTCCATGTCCGTGTCTACGTGCGTCCAATGGGGGGGGCTGAATACTATTTGGACTACCCCTCCACAAGGGGGAAAGCTTCTTCAAAGGGGTGAGGGGTTTTATAGTGCGCTTTATTTGAGACGATTCCATTCAAGCAATTTAAGATGGAGGGGTGGAGGCCCGGATCCATGTGGCCAGGAAAGTCTACCTCCAGAGGAAGATGGTCGTGCCCCAGCTCGTTCCCAGGAACCTCTGGTGGAAGGAAGGCTCCAACCAGAATGCCTCCAAGAAAATTTTTCCCAGTGGAAAGGTAGTTTGGAAAAACCTTCTCCCTGGGACCTACGATTTCCGCGTGATCGCGCAAGGGGACCCTGAGCGGCCAGTGGTCCTGGTCCCGGGTATCCAGGTGGCGCCGGGGAAGGTCACCAAGGATCCCAGGATCCAGGACCTGGATATACGGGGTTTGGTGGAGGAATTCCTGGTTGCGGCCAAGGACCCCTCCGGGAAGATCCTGGATCCAGGGCAAATGTGGATCAAGAGCAAGGCCTGGGTCGGTTCCATGCCGGTCCCTTCCAAAAAAGGATTGATCGCCCTCCGGATGAAGGGAGTGGGCGACCGGGTCAAAGGGTCCAGAGCGAGGAGAAGGGGAGCGCGTGGAGGTTTCTTCCGAAGGCGATTCGTTCCTTTCCGGTGTAGAGCACGATTCCCCTGTGGAACTTGTCCCTAGCCGTTTCGGAAAGGGCCTCCAACCCCTTGAAGGACGTAGCGTCCAGGGTCGTCCTGGCCTTGATTTCGATCCCAACGACCCGGCCCGCCGGACCCTCGAGGACCAGGTCGACCTCTCTCCCCGAGGCCAGGCGGAAGTGGTAAAGCCTGGCAGGCCTTTTGCTCCAGGAAGCTTGCTTCAGAATTTCCATGGCCGCGAAGTTCTCGAGAAGGGGCCCCGAAGCATCAGGGTGGGCTTTCAGCCCGGGAAGAGACCACCCGGCCAGGTGTGAGAGGAGTCCTGTATCGGAAAAAAGAATCTTTGGGGCTTTGACGAGTCGTTTGGAGGGGTTGTTGGTCCAGGCGGGAAGGCGCCGGATCAGGAAGGTGTGTTCCAGGAGGGCCATGTATCGTTTCAGGGTGGTCTGGGGGATTCCGGCCGTTCGGGAGATTTCGGAGAAATTGAGGATCCCCGTGGCACGGGCGGCAAGGAGGTTCAGGAGGCGCGGAAGTTCGTCCAGGCCGTCGATTCTCGAAAGTTCTCTGACCTCCCGCTGTAGGATCGTCGCCACGTAGGATTGGAACCAGGCGGCGGCCCGGTCTTTGGTCCGCCCGAGAGGTTCGGGGAAGCCTCCCCGGAGGGCTCGGGAGAGGATCCGGTCCTTTTCCTCTCCAACCATGGGGGAGGGGGGTAGAGATTTCCTGAAGAGAGAATCCAGGAACTTCTCTTTTCTCTTTTCGATCTCTCCCTGGGAAAAAGGCCAGAGGTGGAGGATTTCCATTCTCCCCACAAGGGCGTGGGCGAAAGGATGAGTCAGGAGCACATCAGCCGAGCCTGTGAGGAGGAATCTTCCCGGCCGCCGGTCCCGGTCCACCAGGGCCCTGAGGGAGGGGGCGAGGCCTGGAGCCTTCTGGACTTCGTCCAGGACAGCGGGACCTTTCAGGTCGGATAGAAAGGCATCCGGGTCGGCCCTGGCCGCCGCCAGGACGGCCGGGTCGTCCATGCTGAGGTAACGGGCTGGAAAGGCCTTTCCCACAAGGGATCTGGCCAGGGTGGTCTTCCCGCTCTGCCTGGGCCCGACCAGGAGGATCACCGGGGTATCCTTCAAGGCCGCCAGGATGGAAGCTTTCAGGTGCCTGGGAATCATGGGGGACAGGATGCCTGCTTGGTGGTTGAAAATCAACCACCAGATGGATGATTTTCAACCAGGTCATGGGAGAAATGGGGAGGGTCAAGGGGAGAAGATCCCCCGAGGTCTTGTGGGAGGGGGCGAGGCCTTCGAAAGACGCCCCCCCTTGACGGGGCTGGATGTGGGGGCGGAAAATGCCGATGTTCGAACCACCCCACCGGGGTTCGAGGGAAGCGCCGTGGAAAAGAATGGAAGCCTTGGGCCCGGGGAGGAGGATTTTCTTCTTCTCTGGGAAAAGTTGAGGGGATTCGCCCGCGGATGGGCAATCAGGCTTCTAGGGCAAAACCCGGAAGCCGAAGAAGTGGGGGAAGAAGCTTTTTTCGACCTGGTCGTTTCCTGGGTCCAGGGGCGATACCCGGGAAAGCCCTTTGGATGGTTGAAGCGGGTGGTATGGAGGCTTTGCTCCAGAAATGGCCATGTTTTCCATTCGAAGATGTATCGCGCCGGCGGTGAGGAAGATTTTTTCGAGAACATTCCCGCCCCCGACCGTGGGGAGAAGGGCTCTTTTGAGGGGGACAGGGAGAGAAAGGAGGAGGATTACCTACAGAACGTGGTCCTCCCAGCCCTGACTCCTGGCCAAAAGATGGATCTCCTGGCCCTTCGGCGGGAAGGATGCGTCAAGAAAGCGGCCCGGGCCCGGGGGAAAGCCCCAGCGAACTTCCGGAAGTCCCTCAGGGCCATCGAAAAAAAAGTGAGAAACCTCCAAAAAAATGTACCCCCCCCCCACTTAAAGGTAGAGGGAAAAGAGAAGAAGAAAAGAGCCGAGTTTTGGGGGTAAACGAGGTGGTTTATGGTTTCACGAAGAGCTTTCCTGGGAACGATCTTCCTTCTTTCCTTCCTGTGTGCCCCGATTTTGATAAGGGGGGGGCGGATTTTTGCAAATGAACCTCCCTCCGGGAGTAAGCTTGATGCCGGAACAAAGTGGATATTGACCCCCTATGGAGGAGGCGAGGAAAAACAAATTGAAATTGAAGAGGAAAACGGCGAGAATTTTTTTATGCTGAATGGAAAAAGGTTTGTTTACAATCCCCAAACAAAAAGATACGAGGCGGACGATAACAGTGGTGAATATTACGTTTTCCATCTTCATGGTGAGCAAAACGGGAGAAAGGAAGGAACTTACGAACACGGATGGGACTTAGGTTCACCCGAAGAAGGGTCATTTGTACAAGTTATTGACCCCATATAATTCTTAATTCTCATCGGAAAAGTGCCTTAAGCATAGTTCCGGTTTTCCAGATGGGCATCCCACGGCTTGACTAAGCCGTGGGATGCCTGTCATGGCAAGGATATGAAGGGATGGATTATTCAAGATCATCGGAAATGAGCACAACCAGGAAAAAATTTATATTTTTCGTCCCAGTTGTATTGATAGTCCTGGGTCTTGGGGGCTGGTTTTTTCTATTCGGTCCGGAGAGTGAAAATTTGGATTTAGGCTTCTCCCTATCCACCCCCGGAGAAGGGTCCCGGGTAGTAAAAAAGCCGCACCTCCAACAGGGGGACATGAGAAAGAATGGGAGGAAAGGGGAAAAGGGCTTTTCTTCGGAAGTATCTGGAGAGGCCAGGGATGCCCCAAGAAAAAAACTGGATAGGCCTAAGGTCCCGGCCCTTCTCGAAGTGAGGGTTTTTGCAGGGTTCAAGAAAAAGAAGCTCCCCGCGGCGGGGGCGAAGGTCTTTCTTTTCGAAAAAGCCGGGATGAACGGAAAAGCATGGAAGGAAAGGGACAGGGTTTTCGCGGAAAACCCAGGGCTGAATTACGTGCCCGGAAGCCTAAGGAAGCGCTCCAAATGTTTTGTCACGAGCGAGAATGGATCCGCCTTCCTTCCCGTGAAAAGAGGGGGGCCTTTCACGTCGAAGAGTTATGGGAATCTGATCTGGGCGGAATCGAGAGCGGGACGCCCGCTCAAGAAGGGCTGAACGTTAGGTCGAGAAGAAAGTGTGCATTTCTGGAAGGATGAGGGGGGAAGGGATAAAAGAATCAAAGACGGTGTTCTGGAGCTTTACCTGGAGCCTTCTCCCCTGGTCCGGGTCCTTGTTCGGGACAGCGCAGGGGAACCTGTGAAGGGCGTCCCCTTGGGTCTTTTTTATTGCCTCTCCTCTCCCGAATACGGGAGATCTCTTATCATGAGAGCAAAGACCGATCCGAAGGGAGTCGGGTTGTTTGCCGGAGTCAGTGAGACCGCGAAGGCCTTGGGCAGGATAAAGAATTATTTCGTATCTTTCCTCTTCCCTGTCAAGGAGGTGAAAAAATTCTCTGTCAGGCTCAAGGAAGCGAATCTAAAGGGAGAGTTTATAAAGTTGACCCTTCCTCCCGTGGGCTCCGTGCAAGTGGACGTGGAAGGGGTCTCTAGGTC
>CAYQBW010000198.1:0-5818 GCA_964415725.1 uncultured Planctomycetia bacterium | reverse complement strand
CTCCGGACCCAGACGCGAGGGCGGCACAGTGGCGAACAAGCATCCCAAGGGTCTCTACCCTCTCTTTTTCACCGAGATGTGGGAACGTCTCGGTTTCTACCTGATGCTGGGGATCCTGATCCTTTACCTGACCGACCAGGAAAGGGGAGGACTGGGCCTCACGGCCGGCCAGGCGGGAGACATCTACGGAACCTACCTGGCCTTCGTCTACTTCACGCCCTTCCTGGGGGGCATGATCGCCGACAGGCTCCTCGGATACAGGCGGTCCATCCTCATCGGCGGAATCCTCATGGCCCTGGGCTATTTCTGCCTGGGAGTCCGAAGCCTCCACACTCTCTACCTGGGCCTGGTCCTCATCTGCGCGGGCAACGGCTTCTTCAAGCCCAACATCTCCACCATGGTGGGAAACCTCTACGAGGCAGGGGACCCGAGAAGGGACGCCGGTTTCAACATCTTCTACATGGGAATCAACATCGGCGCCTCCGTCTCGGCGCTTTTGGCCACGCCGATCCGTAACTTCTGGAACTTCAATTACGCGTTCATCGCGGCCGGTATTGGATTGCTCGTCGGAGTGACTGTTCTTCTTTTCCACTGGCGCGCCCTGGCCAAGGCCGACGTGCCTTCCGAGCCCAAGCCCGGGGAAGTGGGCCTGAAGAAAGTGGCCCTGGTCATCCTGGTTCCCGCCCTGGTCTTCGGGATCATCGGATACTACCTGGGGAACAACCTGGACTTCCTCAAGCACACCCTCAAGGGCCTGACTTCGGGATTCCTCCTCGGGGTGGTTCCGATCCTCGCCTATTTCGTCTTCCTGGCCAGGACGGCCGAGCCCGACGAGAAACCCGGGCTGACCGCCCTGCTCCCGGTCTTTTTGGCGGGCGCCATGTTCTTCATGGTCCTCCACCTTGGGGGCGGCCTCCTCACCATCCTGGCCAAGGAGGACACCAAGAGAGAGGCGGAATGGCTGCCCTCGGTCTACGCCCAGATCGCCATGCCTTCTTATTACTTCAACGCCGGCCCCGACCTTCCCCGCCCCCTGGAGGAAACCATGGTTATCGTGGACTCCAGGACGGAGGCTCTCTTCGGAGCCAAGATCCTGGACGAACCGTCGGTCCGGAACGTGCTCCGGGAAAACCCCGGCCTGGAAGCGCCCGACACAAGGAACATGGAGCTGCCCACCCACTGGCGGCCCTTGCGGTGCAAGGTTTTCAAAAAGGGCCAGGTGAAGATCGAAAAGGAGACGGACGCCCACGGCCGCCAGGTCCTCTCGGTCCGCACGGAACCCGAGACGGCCGCGCCCCTGAGGAAGGTAATCTTCCTCAAGGAGGTGAAAGGCAGGAAGTCCCCGGTCTTCCTGGTCACGAAGGAAACCTTCAAGAAAGTCTACGCCAACGCCGCCGGCGGGCCCCGCCTTCCCCCGGGGAAATTCCTGAAACTCGCAAACCCCGAGTTGATCACGGGGCTCTTCAACCCGGTCTTCGTGGTCCTCCTGACCCCCCTGGTGGTGGGATTCTTCGGCTGGCTCCTCAAGAAGGGCAAGTTCGTGAGCACGGCGCGGAAGATCTTCATCGGGATGGTGCTCTCGGCCCTGGCCATCGGGCTCATGGTGATCGCCACCATGGTCTCCAGGAACGGGGCCGTGAAGATCTCCGTCTGGTGGCTGGTCTTCTACTTTCTCATCATCACCCTGGGGGAACTCTGCCTCTCCCCCATGGGACTCTCTCTCGTGACCAAGCTCTCCCCCGCACGTTACGCGGGCCTCATGATGGGCGGCTGGTTCCTGGCCACGGCCGTGGGCTCCAAGCTCTCGGGGTTCATCAGCGGAATGGCCCCCACCACGGGAGTCTTCTTCTGGCTCATGGTGGCGGCCCTGGGCGTGGCGGGATTCCTGCTGGTCCTCCTGCCCTGGCTGGAGAGTACCCTCAAGAAATACGGGGCCTGATCACAAAGGCCCTCTCTTCTCCCTCAAAGAGATGCCAGGTTCGCCTCCAGGGCCTTGAGCTGGGCCTCCAGGCGGGAAAGAGTCTCTCTCTCCCGTTCCACCACCTCGGGCCGGGCCTTCTCCAGGAAGGCCGGGTTGGAGAGTTTCTTCCGGGCCCCTTCGATCCTGGCCAGGAGCTTCTCCCTCTCCTTGCGGAGCCGGGCCTTCTCCTTTTCCAGGTCGATCACGCCGGCCACGAAGACCTCCAGGCCTTCCACCACGGCCGAGGCCGCATCCCGGGCCCGGACGGCATCGGGAGAGAGCTCCAGGCTCCCCAGAAAGGCAAGGTTCTTCAAAAGACCTTTCAAGTCGGAAAGGGAGTCCAAGGCCCCAGGCTCGCCCCGAAGGGTCACGTCCAAGGGCCTGGTGGGAGGAATCCGGTACTTGGCCCGGATGTCCCGGACGGCCCGGACCACTTCCTTGAACCTCTGGAATCTCTCCTCCAGGGAAGGATCCACCCACTCCCGCCCTTCCCCCGGCCAGGGGGCGTGGATCAACAAAGGCGTGGTTTCCAGGGGTTCCCGGATCCCCCGCACCGGCGCAGCCTCCCCGAGCTTCTCCCAGAGGGCCTCGGTGACGAAAGGGAGGAAGGGATGGAAAAGCCGGAAGACCTGGTCCAACACAAAGGCCAGGACCTGGCGGGCCAGGGGAGCCCGGGCCGGGTCCTTGAGCCTGGGCTTGATGAGCTCCAGGTACCAGTCACAAAATTCGTTCCAGAAAAATTCCCTTCCCGCCTGGAGAGCCGCCGAGGGATTGTATTCCTCCAGGCTCCGGTGCAGGCGCCGGACCCCGCGGGAGAGGCGGGAGAGGATCCACCTGTCCTCGGCGGGAAGGTCCTCCTTCTCCCGGGGTTGGAAGGCCGCCTCCTCCAGGTTCATCAAGGCGAAGCGGGCGGCGTTCCAGAGCTTGTTGCAGAAGGCCCGTCCCACCTCGAAGCGGTCGCTCACGAGCTTCGCCTGGGGGAGGTCGGACATGGTGCCAAGCACGTCGAATTCTTTTCCCGTATCCGGGTCCAGGTAGGTGAAGACGCTCTTGCCGTGCTTGGCCTTGGCAAGGTCCACCAGCTTTCCCGTGTAGGGCGAGATGGCCTGGACAGGAAGGCGGACGTCCTGGGTCCCCGTCTGGAGCTCGCAGATCACGTAGCGCATGGCGTCGGCGCCGTAGCGTTCGATGATGTCCACCGGGTCGATTCCGTTGCCCTTGGACTTGCTCATCCGCTCCCCCTTCCCGTCCAGGATGTTGGCGTGGATGAAGACGTCCTCGAAGGGCAGGTCTCCCAGGTTGTAGAGCCCCGTGGCCACCATGCGGGCCACCCACAGGGTGATGATGTCCCGTCCCGTCACCAGGCAGGAACCTGGATAATACGTAGAAAGGCAATCCGGCCTTCCGTCCACGCTCCCCAGGGGCGGCTGGCCCGGGTCCACCGGGGCGGTCTCCGGGTCCGGCCACCCCAGGGTGCTGTGGGGCCAAAGGGCCGAAGAGAACCAGGTGTCCAGGACGTCCGGGTCCTGGACCAGGCCGGCCGCCTCCAGCTCCCCCGCCAGGTCCCGGTCGGCCTGCTCGTCCCGGGGACAGGCCTGGACCTCCACTTCCTCCTCACCCAGAGACCATTCCGGTCTCTCTTTTCCGGGCTCTACCAGGAAGGAAGCCCCCTCTCCCCCGGAAAGGCGGAGGAGGAAGTCCTCCCGCCCGAGGAAAGGTTCGAGCCTCCCCAGGACTTCTTTCAGCCGTTCCCCGGAAAAACGGCCCGTCCAGATGGGGATCCGGTGCCCCCACCAGAGCTGGCGGGAGATGCACCAGTCCCTCTTCTCGGCGAGCCACTGGAGATAGGTGTTGGCGTATCTCTCGTGGTCCGGGTGGAAGGAGAGCTTGAGCCCCGTGGGAGACCGCCAGTCCCCCGCCACGGCGTCCATGGCGGCCTGGGCCAGGCCGGGCGCCCGGAACTCCTTGTCCGTGCCTCTTCCGCAGAGGATTCCCCCCTCCACGTCGCCCATGCGGACGAACCACTGGAGGGAGATGTATGGTTCGATGGGGGACTTGGAACGGTCCGAGTGGCCGATCTCCACCTCGTGGTCCTCCACCCGGGCCAGGAGACCGAGCCGGTCCAGGTCCTCCACCACCTTCTTTCTCGCCTCGAACCGGTCCAACCCCTTGTAGGGGCCGGCCTGGGCATTGAGCCTGCCGTCGGGCTCCAGGATGTTGATCACCCCGATCTCCTCCTTGTGGCGCTCCCAGACCTGGTAGTCGTTGGGATCGTGGGCCGGGGTGATCTTCACGCAGCCCGAGCCCTTCTCGGGCTTGGCCCATTCGTCCAGGATGAGCGGAATCGGGCGGTCCAGGAGGGGGAGGCGGACCTTCCTTCCTTGCCTGGCCATCTCGGCCAGCTTCAGGAGAGTGGGGAGATGGGTCTTCTTTCTCTCTTCCAGGCGCCGGATCTCCTCTTCCAGGTCGGCTCTCTCCTTCGCGGGCGCCGCGGCGGCCTTCTCCCGGGCTTCACGGATGAGACGATCCAGGACCCCCGCCGGATCTGGATGGCAGGCCACGGCCGTATCCCCCAGCATGGTCTCGGGCCGGGTCGTGGCGACCTCAACGAACTCGGGCTCCCCGGGCCGGGGATCGATGACGGGATACTTGAGATGCCAGAAGTGGCTTTGAACCTTCTCGTATACGATTTCGTCATCCGAGACCGCCGTCTGGAGCCGGCAATCCCAGTTCACCAGCCGGGCCCCCCGGTAGATCAGGCCGTCCCGGAACATCCGGAAGAAGGTCCACCGCACGGCCCGGGTGCAGACAGCGTCCATGGTGAACCTCTGCCGGTCCCAGTCGCAGGAACACCCCATGCTCTGTTGCTGGGCGACGATCCTCTTCTGGTTGATCTCCTTCCACTCCCAGATACGGGCCACCAGCCCCTCTCTCCCAAGGTCGTGCCGGGTCTTTCCCTCCAGCTCGAAGAGCCTCTTCTCCACCACCGCCTGGGTGGCGATTCCCGCGTGGTCCGTCCCGGGAAGCCAGAGAGTGTTGTCCCCCATCATGCGGTGCCACCGGATCAGAAGGTCCTGCATCACGTTGTCCATGGCGTGCCCCATGTGCAGGGCCCCCGTCACGTTGGGAAGGGGCATCATGATGACGAAACGGTTCTCCCTTTCGTCGGGAAAGGCGGCGAAGGCCTTGGCGCGGAGCCATTTCTGGTTGACGGCTTCCTGGAAGGCCGCCGGGTCGTACTGCTTGGGAAGTTCCTTGGACATCTCTGGAGGTCCCCTCGGGAAAGATGGGCGGGCCCGGAAAGGGGCCCAATGTCCCGGCCCCACCGGGGCAAGTCAACCCTGGGAAAGGGGAAAACCCGGGGTCCCAGGGGAACGTTTTCCCCTCACCCTCCGTCCAAAAAAGGTCTTTTTTCCATCCCACCGGGCCTGACGGGCCCGCCCGCTGGTCTTCCTTTTCCCAGACAAGGAGGAGCATCGCCATGAAGAAAGGCATTCCTTTCCTTCTCACCCTTGGGGCGGCTCTATCCCCGGCCCTCCTCTCCGCCCAGGCCAAGGTCTTCCCGCCTTCCCTGGAGAAGGTCGAAGGCAACACGAGCTTCAACGTCCCCTTCTCCTATTACCAGGGCAAGTATCAGCAATTGATCCTCGGGGGGGCCCTGCCCTTCCGGTCCGGAACCATCCAGGCCGTGGGCTGGCGCCGGGACGGGAAGATCTCCCGGACCTACAAGGCCCGGGTCGTGGAGTTGGCCTTCTCCATGGGAACGGTCAAGACGACGCCCCAGGGGATGAGCCCGGTCTTCGTCAAGAACTGGACCTCGCCCCCCACCCTGGTGTTCCCCAGGTCCAAGGTGAACCT
>CAYQBW010000197.1:0-5819 GCA_964415725.1 uncultured Planctomycetia bacterium | reverse complement strand
ACCCCGAGAGACCCGTTTCCCGCCTCTTTCAAGAGGCAGGCCGTCACCATCCCCTCCCCCCACCAGGCCCAGGCCTGGCCGGGAGATGTCTCCAGGGAGCATCCCCGAGGATCCTGGAAGAACTCCTCCCCCGGCCTGGGCTCCACCCGGACCAGAACCTCCGCGGCCCTCCCGTCGGGGGTCCCGGGGTCCAGGGGATTCCGGTTGTAGTCGTAGAGCCAGGGACCCGGGAGGATGCGAAGGCGGTATTCCCTGGAGGGCTCCAGGGGCCGGGAAGGCACCAATTCCAGGACCCGGCCCAGCAGGCCGGGAGGAACTCCCTTGGAGGGAAGCCGCAGGGCCTGGATCCCGATGGGTTTCCCTTCCAGCGTGGAAAGGAGGAAAGGTCCCGGACCTTCGAGAAACCGTGGGTCCAGGGGCTCGGAAAAGGTGATCCTCGGGTTGATGCCCGCTTGCACGTCCAGGAAAAAGAGTTTGCCGTCCTTCTTTCCCTGCAAAAGGGGGAGGGCTCCCCGGCCCGGAGAATCGGTGTCCGTGAGAAGGGGAACGGGAGAATCCTTCTCCTTCCCCGTCACGGCGTGGAGGACCATGCGGAAGGTGCGGGCCAGGGTCTGGCCCCCTCCCCGCAGGGTGCGGACCGTGTCCAGCAAGGGAAATCCCGGAACTTCCACCAGGTAGGTCCCCCCCGGCTTGAACCCTCCGTCGTCGAGCCGGGGAGAAAGGGGCGGCCTGGGGGTGAAGACCACGTAGCGCCCGAGCACGCGGAACCGCCCCGGAACCTGGTTCCCCTGGGAATCCAGGATCCGAAGGGTCCTCTCGTTCACAGAGGTAGGGTCCACCAACTGGGAGAAGCCTATCCAGATCTCCTGGTTGAGGGAGATCCACGCCCCGCCTCCGGGGTCTGCGTTCACCACCTGGAAGGAGCCCTCCTCCCTGGAGCACCCGAACGACCCCAGGAGAAAGGCCAGGCCCAAGGCGAGATAGGTCCTCATGACGCCCATCATACGACCGTCCCTCCCCAAAGGGGGGAAAAAAGGGGGGCGCCGGGTTCCTGTCCGTCCCGGAGCCCCCCGCACGGGAGAGAAAGTTCTTCCGTTGCCGTTTCCTGCCTATTGCTTCTTGCCCATCCTCACGGCCAGCCCGAGAGAATCCAGGTAGGGCCTCAGCGGCGGCACGGAGGTGGTGTTGTTGGTGAAGACGATCCGCCAGTTCACGTACCTGGGACCGAAGCCTGTGGCCGGGTTCACCAGGTCCTGGGGATCCTTGTGGTAGTTGGTGAAGCCCTTGGCGTCGATATGGATGGAATGGCCCTTGATGGCGGCCAGCCTGTAGGCGTCGCAGGCATAGAGGGGGTTCAGGAGATTGCCCCTCTTGTCGGGCATGTTGGCCGCGGCCGGATCGTAGACCTGGTCGTTGGGAAGGACTTCCACCCCCCTCCATTCCACGAGGGTGTTGGTCCCGCCGGGCATGTCCTCCAGGGGAGGCTCGGTCACCACCTCGAAATGGGTGGGCCTGTAGGAATTGGCGTCCCACACGGGCGACCCGTCCGAGGGGGTGCCGGAGATCTTGTTCTTGTTGGGCCGGGTCAAGTCCACGAACCCCCCCGTGACGATGGAGACCTTGCGGAGCAGGTCGATCCTGGCCCAGGGCACGTGGTCGTCCACGGGCGGAGCCTGGTAGGGACCGACGAACTGCCCGTTGACCCAGCTGAGAGAGGGATCCACGATCCAGCCCCCCTTGGCCACGAAGGTGTTCTTGGGATCCACGATGGTCTTGACCCCCGTGGGGCTCACGCCGCCCGTGGTGTGGGCCCGCATACCCGGCAGGTTGCGCCCGAGCACGTTCCCCGGCTGGAGGTAATACCCGTGGGGCCGAACCCCGGGAATCCCGGGCCAGAGATACCAGACCACGGCGATCATGGCCCGGTTGAGGCTGGTGGAACGCCCGCCGTGCTTGTTGGGGTCGTCCGGGTAGACCAGGAAATCCAGGAGCAAGGGCAGGGCGATGGGGTGGAGCCCGTCCACCACGTCTCCCCGGAAGGCCGCGTCTCCCTGGGGCGGAGCCAGAGGGAGCTTGTTCTTGGCGTTGGGATTGATCTGGAACCAGGGGTTGGGGACATCCGTGGTGGTCTCCTTGCCGGGAATGGCGATCCCGCCGAGTCCCACGGCCTTGTCCTTCTTGACGTCCCACTTGGAAAGCCGCCTGTCGCGCCAGGTGTAGGTCCTCTGGAACTTGGGGTAGGGCAGGTAGAGGATGCCCTGGGCGTTCTTGAAGCTGTTGTTGGGGTTCATGGCGTATTCCACGTCCTCGAAGACCGGGACCTGCTTCGACCCGTCCAGGACGTTGTCCTTGAACTTGACCTGCAGGCCCGAGTTGAGGGACGTGGGATCGGGGATGCACTGGGGCGGCGCCGGCGGAGGAGGCGAGACCACCTGGGCGCGCAGGTCGGGACGCCTCTCGCAATGGGAGAGGTAGAGGGTCACCCGATCGAACACGTCATAGAGGATGGGGTTGCCCATGAAGGAAGCCCAGCTCATCTGCTCCACGTCCAGCTCCATGTCCGCCGGATCGGTATAGGAGAGCCGGAAGTCGTCCTCCCTGTAGGTCATCTGGAGCCTGGAGCCGAAGATGTCGAAAGGCTCGAACACGCCGCCGGTTGGGGTCTGCTTGTAGGGCGGCGGGGGCTGGAAGACGTTGCGCGGGGTGATGTAGAGGGGGAACCCGCCCATGGGTTTCCCCTTGTTCATGCACTCACCCTTGTCTCCCCGGAAGACGGCCCGCAGGGTGGATTCCTCGGCGTATTTCACGAACCGCACCGTCGGCGAGGCGTAGAGCCTGGAATCCTTCATGCTGAACTGGCCCCAGAAGTCCAGGACCGGACCGAAATCGGGGATCTCCCTGGGTGTGCCGTCCTCGTCGGCGCTGATGAAACGGTGGACGATGTTGGCCACTGCGTTGGTCTCGGCGTCGGGGTCGAGGGTGAAGGAGGCCACCAGGGCGTCCTTCTTCTTGCTCCTCAGGTCGACCTTGTTCCCCGCCAGGTCCGTGACGCCCCGCCCGTCCTTGGGAGCCATGACCATCAGGTAGACGCTCTCGTTGGTCTTCCCCTTCACGTGGTTGAATCCCAGAGGCGGCACCAGGCGGACGGACATGCCCGTGGAAGGATCGGGAACCAGGTTCGCCACGATCAGGGACTGCGTTCCCAGCTTGGGATCCCTCACGATGGCCGGGTTGTTCGAGGTCGAAAGCAGGAGAGTATCGAAGGCGCTCAGGGATTCGGGGGCCAGGGGCTCGGAGAAGGTGATGGTCACCGAGGCCATGGGATTCACCTTGGAGGTGGGATTCCGAAGGGACGTGGAGGGAGAGAAGCTGAGGAAGAGAGAGGGGTCGTCCTGGTCGGCGTCGAAGAGGACCTTCACGTTGCAGTCCGCCCCCAGCGGTGAATTGCTGGCCTGGAAGGTCACCCTGTTCCCCTTGGAATCGTATCCCTCCAGGGTGTTCACCCGAACGGTGACCACCGCGTTGGTGGAGGAATCGTGGAGGTTCGGATCGTCGATTTCCGCCTTGATCCGGACGATCTCTCCCGTCTTTGGAGACTTCACCTCCTGGACGATCTCGTCCCCGCTCCTCCCCTCGGGCCCGGTCTTCCTGGACCGCAGGGTCACGAGCCTGGCACGCTTGTTGAGGGTGAGCGTGTTCGCCTTGGGGTCCACAGCCAGGATCCCGAACTGGAACTCCCCCACGATGTGGGGCGGAGTCTCGTCGAAGAGGAACCCGTTGTGGTCGTCTCCCCGGTTCCCCGAGCGGAAATCACGGATGACCGAAAGCCTCCCCCTCCGGTCCTTCCCTCCCTCGGGGATCACGTCGCCGGCCAGCTTGATGGGAAATCCGCCAAGCCGGTTGTCCACGGGGATGGCGATCCGGATGTTGGCCCCGCTGGAGTTGGGGCTCGCCGGAAGGCCGTAGGGGTTGGGCTTGAGCCCGGGCTGGGCTTTTTCCTCCCTGCCCACGATGACCGGGTCCAGGATGACCGCGTTCCCCCGGATCACCACGCGGGCCGGAATGCTCCTGAAGGCCTTGGTCGGGGGATCGGTCTCGGGGTTCCCGGTGATCTCGAGAAGCTGGACGAACCCCGGGTTCTGAATGGCGTAATCGTCGGGGAGATTCAGGATGGCCCCGAAGGTCAGTTTCAAGGCCGCGTTCCTGGGAACCACGTCGAAGGGGTTGATGCCCGTGTTCTGGGAGAACTTGGAGGGCTGGACCCGTTCCACGGCCTGCTCGGCGTTGGTGAGAGCCGCGTGGAACTGGGTGGCCTCCAGGACCCGGTCCCACTTGATCAGAAGCTGGGCCTTCCCCGTCACGGGATCCACTTCCCTGAGGAGGTAGTTGTTGTCGTCAGAGGTGATTCCCTGGCCGATGACCACGTCCCTCTGGTAGAGAACTTCTTTCCTGTGGGAGGGATCCTTCGCCGCCTGGTTGGAGACTTTCCTGTCCCAGGAGTAGACATCCACCAGCCTTCCAAAGTCCACTCTGATCAGGTTGGTCCTTCCCGACCTGACCCCCACGGCGGGGGACTTCCCCGAAGATCCGCCGCTGCACCCGGCTCCGAGGAAAGCCGTGAGAACGCAAAGCCCCGCGAGGCCAGTCAATTTGATCCATTTCATGGGAAAAAACCCTCTCTCTCGTGTCTCACCTGGGAAAAGCGGGACATGGGGACCGACCCCACTCTTCCCTCTCCCAAAGAGTAACCCACTCCCCCGGACCCGGCGGGGTCCGGGGGAAGGAAAACCTCCGTTCAGAACCTGTAGGGAATCACCAAGTACCGGAGCTCAGGCAGGGGAGACTCCGGGCTCACACCGGTCTTGTTCCTGGGAACCAGGGGGTTCTCAGGGTTGTAGGAAAGATTGAAGAGAACGTCGAACATCAAGTAAGGCCGGGCCAGGTACCCGCCCTTCGAGTCCTTCCACATGGCCTCCCTCCCCTGGATGGTCTCCAGGTCGTAGGTGAAACCAGTGGCCGGATAACGGTCGATGGGGTTGCCGTTCTTGTCGAACCCCCGGCAGGCGGCGAAGCCGATCCTCACGTTGGCCGTGGGCTGGGCCTTCTGGTTCTCCACCAGGAGGGGAAGGCCCGGCTTGCCGCTGGTCCACAGGTCGAAGTACTTGTTGATCACTTCCACCTGCAGGCCGGCGAAGTTCAGCGAGAAGGCCGGTCCCGTGGCGGGGTCCAGGAAGAGCTGGTTCGCCGTGTTCCCGATGACCAGCCACTCGCCTTTCACGCTTCCCCCGGCGTCGACGATCCTGGCCCTGGCCCCCCTGAGCGAATTGGTCTCCCCCAGGACGGCCTGGGTGGTCTTGACCTCGTGGAAGGATACGCCTCCCCCGGCGGGAACAGCGTTCCGGATCACCGCCTTGGCCAGGGTGGAGAAATGGACCCAGCCCTTGGCGCCGGTGGGAGTCACCTTCGTGCGGTAGTCCACGTACCCCGCCTCCACGCCCTGGGTATGGATTCCGGCAAACCTGTATTCAGGCCCGAACTTCCCGGGCTCGGAACCGTTGTTCAGGTATCTCGGGTTGTTGGCGTTGGTGTTCTGCCTCTGGACGGCCCCCATGTAGATCCACTTGGACCGTGCCCTGGAAAGGGCGCCGAAGGTGGAGGGGAGCTTGATGGGTTCGGGCTTGACCTGCCCCGGAGTATAGATGATGTCCTTCGTCGGATCCGGGGCCAGGAGTTCGACGATACCAAGGCCCCCGTATCCCCCGCGGTTGGAAGCCTTTTTCTTGGCGGGCATGTACTTGCTCCAGAAGCCCGTCTGGCCC
>CAYQBW010000196.1:0-5823 GCA_964415725.1 uncultured Planctomycetia bacterium | reverse complement strand
GCCCGGGTGTCCCGGATCTCCGGCTTTTCCGGGGGCGCCTCTTCGGGGGCGGGAACCTCCTCGGGGGGCGGTTCCTCGGGAGGCGTCTCCACGTCTTCCCTTACCGCCTCGACCGCCATTTCCCGGTCCACGGAAACCCTCGGCGCCTCCCAGGGAATGTTCCAGAGAAGAAAGACAGCCAGGGCGTGGACCGCCAGGGAGACCAGGAGCCAGGGGGCCCCTCTCAGCTGGTCCGCCACGGCTTCGGCGAAGCTTTCGCGATGGTCCCACTTGGGATACTCCCGGATGATTCGTTCCATTTCAGCGCCTCCCGCGTCAAGGGTTTCTCCGGGAGAAACGGGAGGAACAATCATCCGGTTCGGAGAAAATAAACGGGGGCGGGAGGCCGAGCCTCCCGCCCCCGCCGGGACGACTTCTTTTCCGCCGGATCAGCGGGCGGCGCCGATCAGGCGGCTATACCTGTAGTAGACCTCCATGCAAAGCGCCATGAGGGAGGTGGAGTAGACCCGGCCGCCTTCCTGGCCCCAGACCCCCACGGGATCCCAGGACCCGCGGCTGCACTTGCTGCCGTGAAGCTGGGAATCCACCACGGCCTTCTTCATCTTCTGGTTCCAGTCCCGCCAGTAGTTTCCGCCCATCTGATACATGGCGAAGGACCCGTAATACCAGTAATACATGTCGATGGAACCGTCATGGGTGTTCCAGACGGGCGGTTTCTTGGCGATCAACTGGGCGTGCTGGATCATCACGGGGTTGTGCTTGGGATCCTGCCCCGCAAAGAACCTGGCCATGAGCGCCACGGCCGTGATCGACTCGGACTTGCTGGCCGGGAACTTGTCCATCAACTCCTCCGGCCGGGCCGGGGGCGAACCCCTGGTGATGTAGCCCACCCTTCCGGTGTTGGGGTCGGTCATCTCGTCATACCAGGCGATGGCTCCCTTGAAGTCGTCTTCCGAGACTTTCAATCCCATGTCCTTGAAGGACTTGGCCGAGGCCAGGGCGATGACGGCCCAGCCCGTGACGGAGGAGTCGTTGTCCCCGCTTCTGGGGTAGTATCGCCATGCCTTGTATGGGTTCCTGGCGTTGGAGATGTAGTTGATGGCCTTCTGGACGGGTCTCCGCAGCAATCGGAACCGGGAGAGGCCGAAGGCTTCGCACATGGCGATGGTGGCGATGATGTGGGAATACATGAAGGACTGGCCCACCTTTTCGCCGATCAGGCCCTCGTCGTCCTGCTGGTCCTTGAGCCAGAGGATGCCTTTCTTCACGTTGGACTTGAATTTCCCGATCCTCAGCGTGTTGCCGTCGCCCAGGAAGGCCAGGAGGGCGAGCCCGGTGATGCCCACGTCGTGGATGGGACTGCCCGGGCCGGTGCACTTTTCTCCCACGCAGTGGGACATGAACCCGTCGGTGTCCCACTTGCCGTCGTCGTCCTGGTGGCGGGCCAGCCAGTCCAGGGCGTCCCGGACGGCCTGTTCGGTGAGTTTCCCGCCGCCCCGGCGGTGGTGCCTCCCGAAACGGCCGCCGTACTTGCCGTGGCCGCCGGCGCCGCCGCCGATGCCGATCACGTCGTTGAAAGCGTCCTTGTCGAAGGGGGAGTCGTCCTGGGTGTCCGTGGGGACGTCGTCCAGGACTTCGTCCTCGTTCACCTCGTCCGTCTCGGCGTCCTTGATCTCCGGGGTCTCCTGGACCTCTTCCTTCTCGGGCTCCTCCTCGGGTTCGGGCTCTTCCTGGGGAGGTTGCTCGTCTTCCATGGTCTGCTCCACGGCCATCTCCTGGTCCACGGAGATCCGGGGCGCCTCCCACTGGACGTTCCAGAGAAGGAAGATGGCCACGGCGTGAATCACGATGGAGACGAGAAGCCAAGGGGCTTTCTTGAGTTGTTCGGCCATCACCTCCTGGAAGGTCTCTTCCGTCTCCCAGGTGTGGCGGCCATGGAATCCAGTTTCACTCATGGCAACGGGCCTCGATGGTTTAAAGTCGTCTTCCTGCGTTTCCTTCCCGGCTCTTCCCACCCTGGGCTTCGAGCCGGGATCCTGAAGCAACCAAGAACGCCCCTACCCCGCAGGGGGTTCATAGATCATCTTTCCCCGCCCGATTTTTTCCGGCCGAGGGGTGACCCGGCGATTATAGACCTCTTCCGGGCCGGGGCAACGGTCCCGGTGAGGGGGAAAGGGGGCTTACCTCCAGGGAGCGGGCACCCCCGGGGGGCCTTCCTCCTTGAGCTTGGGCGGCCAGATCCGGGCCTTCTTCCAGAGGCTCTGGAGGAGCTGAAACTTGGCCATGCTGATCTTCCAGTTCAGGATCTTCTGCATCAGTTCTTCCTGGACTTTGGGATCGGTAAAGGGAAGGACCTTCTTGGGGTGGCACCGGATCACCCGGACCAGGCGGAAGCCCGTTTCCGTCTTCTCCACGGGGCTGACTCTCGGGACCGGCCCTTTGGAAAAGAGGAAGGCCGCTACAGGAGGGGCCAGGTCTTCCCGGCTCCAGGGGGGGAGTTCCTTCTCCCACCCTTTCAAGGGCAGCCCCGCGGCGGCCCACCCCACCTGGAGGGAGGGGCAGTCCAGAACGAGCATTCGGCTCAAGATCACGTCTTTTGGGAGTTTTCCCCGGAAAGGCTCGGCACCGGCGGCCTTCAAGGCCTTCACCAGCCGGGGGATCTCCTTTTCCGCCTCCTTGGGGATCTGCAGAACTTCCGCGGCGCACCAGGCAGGCTGGATTCTTTTTTCCTTCCATGCCGGGGACCGGTAGAGCTCCAGCATCTCGCTGGGCCGCACCTGGAGGAGGGCCTTCTTGCCCTGGAAGGCCTGGTAGACCTTCTCTTTGAGGAAGAGCTGTCGCCGCAGGTTTTCCCGGAGCTCTTCTTCTCTCTCTTTATAGGTAATGCCCATCTTCTTGAGGTTGTCCAGGTAAGGGGCCATCCCCCCAGCGGCCTCCACCTGGGTCTTCATCTCTTCTTTCACCAGGGAATCCACGAACTGGTCCACCTGGGCCGGGGTGTGGGAGAGGGTGTAGACCCCTTCTTCCAGGAGGAGGGAAGAGGTGAGTTCCCTGAGGATGCGGTCCTCTTCCTTCCGGAGGCGGTCCGGGTTGTTCCAGATCTCCTGGGCCGTCAGGGGAATCCGGGAGCGGACGTCCCTCCAGGTGATGACTTTGTCGTTCACCACGGCCATGACCCAGTTTTCCTTGAGCCACTTGCCGGCCGGCCGGGAAGCGGAAGGCCCCTGGGCCTTCCCCGCCGCCGGCCCCAGGACGGGAAGGAGGAGAAAGAGGAGCCCGAGTCTCCTGGGGCGGGTTCGTTCCGGGACCGGGGGGGGTTCACGATTCATGGCGGGGCATTCTCTCCCTCCCTTCTTCTTCCCACAAGCGGGGGGATGGCAGGCCCAGGGCCTTCTCCAGGAAGGCCAGGGCTTCCAGGGGGGAAGGCCGGGGCAGGGGCAGGACCAGGTGGGTCTCGCCGGGTTCCACCATCCGGACATGGGCGAAGGCCTTCACCCATTCCCCCCGGGGAGGCCTTCCGGGGGGATGACGGGCCACGAACCGGTCCGCCCTGTCGAAACGGAACCTCCGGATCTTCTCTCTTTCCAGGGGGGCTTTCAGGGTGAAGAGCCGGAGCAGGTTCTTTACGGGACCCGGGAGGGGGCCGAAACGGTCTCTCAGCTCCAGGTAAGCCTCCCCGGGCCTTCCTTCCTTTCCTGCCCGTTCCATGGCGCGCAAGGCCTCCACCCGGAGGGCCTCGGAAGGGATGTAGTCCGGCGGGATCCAGGCCGGGACCCCCAGGTCCATCTCCAGCTCCGATTCCACAGGAGGCCGGACCTCCCCTCTCAGGGTGGCCGAGGCGGCTTCCAGGAGGCGGCAATACATGTCGTATCCCACTGAGGCGATATGCCCCGACTGCTGGGGGCCCAGGATATTGCCCGCTCCCCGGATCTCCAGGTCCTTCATGGCGATGGCGAACCCCGCGCCCAGCCCGGAAAGCTCCTCCAGGGCCTTGAGTCGGACCGCCGCGTCCCCCCTGGGGGGGTTCAGGGGGTCGTAGAGAAGGTAGGCGTAGGCCTTGTTCCGGTAGCGCCCCACCCTTCCCCGGAGCTGGTGGAGATCCGCCAGCCCGAAACGGTCCGCCCTGTCGATGAAGATGGTGTTGGCCCTGGGGATGTCCAGGCCGGATTCGATGATGCTCGTGGAGAGGAGGATGTCCGCATTCCCGGAAACGAAGGTTTCCATCGCCTTCTCCAGCTGCCGTTCCGGGAGCTGGCCGTGGCCCACCACGATGCGGGCCTCCGGAACCAGGGACTTGAGCTCTCTTTCCACCATCCCGATGGACTGCACCCGGTTGTGGAGGAAGAAGACCTGCCCCCCCCGGAGGAGTTCCTTCCGGATGCCCTGGCGGATCACCTCCGGCGTCCTGGGGCTGAGAATGGTGGCGATCTCCTCCCTGCCCGCCGGCGGGGTGGTGAGGGCGGAGATGTCCCTGAGCCCCAGAAGCGACATGTGGAGGGTTCTCGGAATGGGCGTGGCCGTGAGGGTGAGGACGTCCACCAGGGCCCGCATCCGTTTCAGTTTTTCCTTGTGGGCCACGCCGAACCGCTGCTCCTCGTCGACGATCACCAGGCCCAGGTTGCGGAAGGAGATGTCCGGCGAGAGGAGCCGGTGGGTCCCGATGAGAATGTCCACCTTTCCCTGGGCCGTGTCCTGGACGATCCGCGCCTGCTCCCGGGCGGTCCTGAACCGGGAGAGGACCTCCACCCGGACGGGCCAGTCGGCCATGCGGGAGCGGAAGGTCTCGAAGTGCTGCTGGGCCAGGACCGTCGTGGGAACCAGGATGGCCACCTGGGACCCTCCCAGGACGGCCTTGAAGGCCGCCCTCATGGCCAGTTCCGTTTTCCCGAAACCCACGTCCCCGCAGATCAGCCGGTCCATGGGTCTCGGGGCGAGCATGTCCCCCTTGATCTCCTCCATGGCCTTCAACTGGTCCCGGGTTTCCTTGTAGGGAAAGGCGTTCTCGAAGGAGCGTTGCATCTCGTCGTCCGGGGGAAAGGCGATGCCCTTGGACCGGCTCCGGACGGCCTGGATCTCCAGGAGCTCGGCCGCCATGTCCAGGAGGGCCTTCCGGACGGTTTCCTTCCGCCGGGAGAACCCCTTTCCCCCCAGCCTGTCCAGCCTGGGGGCGGCCTGCCCGGAGCCCACGTATTTCTGCACCAGGTCGATCCTGGAGACCGGAACATAGAGGCGTACGCCCTCGCGGAACTCCAGCTCCAGGTGGTCCTCCTTGGCGCCGCCCTTCTCGATGGCCTCTATGCCGAGAAAGCGGGAAATCCCGTGAACCGCATGGACCACCAGGTCTCCCTTCTTGAGCTCGAAGAAACCCCGGATGGCACGGGCGGGGACGTCGGCCGTCTTCCCGGGCCGGGGCAGGGGCCTGAGCCCCTCGAGCTCGTCGTGGGAGAAGGCGGCGAAGGAGAGCGCGGGGAACCGGAAACCCCGGGAGATGCGGCCCACGCGGGTCTCCAGCCCCGGCGGAAGGGAGCCTTCCATCCGCTCCAGGAGCCGGTCTCTCTCCCCTTCCGTGGAGAAGACCAGGATGGTGCGCTCCATGGCCAGGGATTCCAGCCGGGCCAGGGGATCTTCCCCCCGGGCCGGCGGGGGGACCTGGAAAACCTGGAAATCCCACCCTTCCCCCGCGGGCAGGGCCTGGAGGGCCAGGGTCCGCATGGAGGAAAAGAACCGGCTTCCCTCTTCCAGGAGGTCCCGGGCTTCCCGGCCCGAGGAGGCCAGGCTCTTCTCCCTTTCCGCCAGGAGCCCCGGTTCCACCCGCACCAGGAG
>CAYQBW010000195.1:0-5848 GCA_964415725.1 uncultured Planctomycetia bacterium | reverse complement strand
TTCTTGCCGCCGCCGGGGCGCTGGGCGCCTGTGGGAAGGCGGCGGTGAAGAAGAGGAGGACCGAGAGGGCGAAGGGAGTGCTGATTCCCGTGTAGGTGAGGAGCAGGTAGCCCGCCAGCGGGCCCACCAGCCCCCTGAGTCCGGTCATGGTGACATGGATGCCCTGGTAGGTGGCGGTCATGCCCGGTGGAGCGTAGTAGATGGATCCCATGTGCCAGATCACCATGAGCCCTCCCATGGCGATTCCGTAGAAGACGAATCCCCCGAAGAACCAGAAGGAGTGGAAGGGGACGCCGAGCCAGGGGGAGAGTCCCAGGAAGAAGGGATAGAACCCGAAGACGGCGAAGGCCAGGGCCGAGGCCCGCAAGGGGCCGATGCGGTCCATCATCCTGCCGAACCAGGGCATGCACAGAAGCGCGATCCCCGGGCCCAGGATTCCCCGGGCCAGGGCGAAGCTGGTGTAGTCCAGGCCCAGTTCCCTGGTGGCCAGGACGGGAACGGCCGGAAGGACCACCATGAAGGCCAGGCCGTAGATCATGAAGTTGACCTGGAACCGAAAATAAGAGGGGTTCTCCTTGAAGACCCGGATGGTCCGGGCCGTGGCCTCCCGGAATCCCCCGGAGGATTGGCAGGAAGGAGGGGCGGGCCGGGACGCCAGGGGAATGGCGGCCAGGGTCAGGCAGTAGCAGGCTCCCATGACCCCTTCCAGTGGGAGGAGCAGGTGGTAGATCCCGGGAAAACGATCCAGAAGGACCCCGACCCCCAGGGAGCCCAGGCCGCCCAGGGCCACCGTCACCGTCCAGGCCCACCCGAAGAGTTCCCCCCGCCGGCCTTCCCGGTAATTGGCCTGGAGGATGGCCGTCTGTGCGGGCTTGGCCACGGCGAAGGAGAGGGAGTAGAGAGCGTGGAGGGCGAGAAAGACGGGAATGGAGGAGGCCAGGGCCATCAGGGCCAGGGGGAGCCTCCCGAGCAGGGCCGCCGCCACCAGGTAGGGCTTGAGCCCCCGGCCCCGCTCGGCTTTCCCGGCGAAGTAGACCGAGGTGAGATTGGCCACGGGCCACAGCGAAACCAGGATCCAGACCTGCCAGTTCGCGCCGTGGAGGGTCTTCTTGAGGAAGAAGTCGTGGATCCACCAGACGGCGAAGGCGCTTCCTTCGAAGGCCGAGGCCAGAAGATGGAGCTTGAAGGTCCCCCTCTCGAGGGGGGAGAGGTCCTTGAAGATCTTCATCCCTCTTCCTCCGCCCTTTCCCCCTCTCCCTGGGCTTCGGACCTCCGGAAGAGAAGGAGGTTCCAGAGGATGAGCGGGATGGGAAAGGAGTATCCCACCAGGAAGACGGGGTCCTTCCGGAAGAGAGAATAGGCGAAAAGAAGGGAGGCCCCGCCCAGGCTCACGAGCCAGAAGTGCAGGGGCAGGTGGCTTTCCCCCTTACGCTCGGAGAGAATCCACTGGAGGAGGAAGCGGGCCACCCAGAGGGTGGATCCCGTGATGCCCACGCCCAGCCAGAAGGGGGGGATCTCCGAGAGGAGGTCCAGGCGGAACTTGGCCCACACCGTAACGCACACCAGTGCGCCGAAGAGAGTCCCGAAGAGCAGGAGCACCCTGGGGGGAAGCCCCTTCCGGTCGGGCGAGGTGAGAAGGATGTTGCGGGCGTAGAAGAAGAGGTTGGAAGCCGGGGCCAGGGCGAAGACGGGGTCTTTCCGGAAGAGCGCGTAGAAGAGGGAGAGCAGGCTTCCCACCAGGCTGAGCCACCAGAAAAGGGGCGGGGCCACGCTCTTCCCCGCCTTGCGGGAATACCACCACTGGACCAGCATCCGGGCCGTGAACAGGGCCTGGCCCAGGCCCCCCACGCAGAGGAAGAAGATCTCCCAGAACCCCAAGGCTCACTCCTCCCCGCCGGGGGGACCGGGGAGAAGGATCTCCAGGCGCGCGCCCTTTCCTTCGGGCCGGTTGACTCCCGTGAGGGTCCCCCCGTGGGCCTCCACAAGGTTGCGCGCGATGGCGAGCCCCAGGCCGGTCCCCGCGCTCCGGGTGGTGGTGAAAGGGGTGAAGAAGGTCTCGGGATCCCCGGCGAAACCGGGGCCCTCGTCCTCCACGGCCAGCAGGGACTCGGAATGAATACGCCGTACCGAAAGTCGAATCCGCCCGGAGCCCTTCATGGCCTCGGCGGCGTTGCGCAGGAGGTTGGTGAGAACGATCTGGAGGGATCCCGGATCCACGTAGATCCTGGCGTCTTTTTCCACGTCCAGCTCGATCCGCACGTCCTTGAAGAGGGGATCGGCCTGGGTGAGGCTCATGACCTTGGGAAGCAGTTCCCCGGCGGGAATCTCCCTGGGTTCGGGCCGGGAAGGGCGGGCGAACTGGAGGAGGTCCCGGATGAACACGTCCAACTGGTCGATCCGGTTGAAGATGGCCTGGATGACCCGGCGGCTCTCGGGATCCTTCTCCAGCTTGCCCCGGATTACCTCCAGGGCGCCCTTGATGCCGGCCAGGGGGTTCCGCACCTCGTGGGCCACTCTGCTGGTGAACTCCCCCAGAAGGGCGAGCTTCTCGGCATGGGCGATCCGCTCCCGCATCCTCTTGTCCTCGGTGATGTCCCGGACCAGGAGCTGGACGGGACCGGTCTCCCCGGGCCGGAGGGGGCCGATCCGGAGTTCCATGTCCCGGGACCTCCCGTCGGGAAGGGTCACCTTCACGTCCTCCAGGTGGGTGGGGCTGTCCTGGAGGAGGGGCTTCACCACGGCGGCCAGGGACTTGGGGGAACCGGCGGGACCGAGGTCGGCGAGGGTGCGCCCCACGATCTCCTCCCGCTCCAGCCCCAGGATCCTGGCGAAGGGCTGGTTCAGGTCGGAGATGCGGCAGGAATCCATGTTTTCCAGGACGCAGATCCCGTCGGAACTCCTTTCGAAGATGGTCCGGTAGAGGCTCCTGGAGAACTCGGCCCTCTCCACCGCCTCCTGGTGCTGGACGGCCCTGCGCACGTGGGCCAGGATCTCTTCGGGGTCACAATACTTGAGAGCGTAACCAAATGCCCCCTGGTTGAGGGCCCGGACGGCCGTCTCCAGGGAAACCTGGCCTGTCACCATGATCACCCCCATCTTGGGGTCCCGTGCCAGCAGTTCCTCCAGGAGCTGGAGGCCCCCCAGGTCGGGAAGAAGCACGTCCACGATGGCGATATGGACCTTCTCCTTCTCCACGGCGGCCAGGGCCTGGCCGGCGGAAAGACAGGTCAAGGTGCGGAACCCCTGTTCCTGGAGGATCTCCGCCAGGTTTTCCGCGTAGTCCCTGTTGTCGTCCACAACAAGGGCGGTCTTGGATCGGTTCGGGCTCATGGTCACCGCAGAGAATGGGCCCCCGGACCTTCTCCTTCAACGGGGCTTTCGTTCATGAGCCCCTCCTCCCGGTTACCCGGGGAGGGTGACCACCACCCGGGCGCCTCCGCCGGGAGGATTTTCCGCCCGGATGCGCCCCGCGTGGGCCTCCACCAGTTTCCGGGCGATGGCCAATCCCAGCCCGGCGCCTTCGGGGCGGGTGGAGAAGAGGGGCTCGAAGACCCTTTGGATTTCTTCTTCCGGGAAGCCCGGCCCGGTGTCCCGGACGGCGATTTCCACGTTTCCTTCTCCCCTGCGGGCCGTCACGCGCAACGTTCCCCGGCCGCCCATGGCCTGGATGGCGTTGCGGAAGAGGTTCTGGAAGACCCGCTGGAGCATGGTCGGGTCCGCTTCCACCTGGCCGGCCTGGGGGCTGAGGTCCGCCTCCAGGCGGATCTCCGGGGGGATGTCCAGCTCTTCCAGGAGAGTCTCCAGGAAGGAGGAAATGTCCAGGCGCTGGGTTTCGGGACGCCTGTGGCGGGTGAGGTCCAGGAGGTCCGAGGCGATGTGGATGGCCAGTTCCGCGTTTCTCTGGATCCGGTCCAGGTGGACCTGGACCCCCTCGGTCTTCCCCTTCTCCAGGCGGTTTCTCAGGGAGTAGAGGGAGGTGCGGATGACGGCCAGGGGATTCTGGAGGTCGTGGTTCACCTCGGCCACGATCTTTCCCAGGGCGGCGAGGCGCTCGGAACGGCGGAATCTCTCCTCCCTCTCCCGGCTGTGGGCCTGGAGCATCACCGCTTCCACAAGAAGGAAGAGGTTTTCCAGGGCTTCCCGCTCGGCGGCCTTGTCCCCCGGCAAGGCCCGGGCCAGTCCCTTCTCGAGAAAGCGCAATCCCACCAGGACCTGGTCCTGGTGGAGGCCGAAGCGGGCGTGGAGCCTGGCCAGTCGGGCCGATTCGATCCAGAGACTCTCGTCATGGGGCCCTTCCAGGAGGCGGTGGAGCCAGGCTTCCAGGGCTTCCCGCATGGCCGCCTCCTTGGGGGTCTCCCGGAACCGGCCCGCCATCTCGGGAAGCCGCCCGATCCGCTCGGTCAATTCCCGGGCCAGGCCGGGGATTCCCGGGGAGAGGAGGTCCCTGGAGAGGACCAGGCGGGGAGAGAGCGCTTCCAGGTCCAACCCCGCCAGTTCGGCGGCCCTGCGGGCCGTAATGGGTGCCAGGTCCATGGTTTTCTTTTTCCTCGGGCGCCGGCGCAGAGGTGCGCCGCCTTCCCCGTCTGCCCGCGGGGAAGGAACATGTTACTTTAATGCCCATGTGGCCCGGCGCTTTCGGTCCGGCACAGGAGAACCATGGCCAATCAAACCATTCTGGTGGTAGACGACGAAGAGCTGGTCCGGTGGTCCCTCAAGGAGCGCCTGACCCAGGAAGGCTACAGGGTCCGTGAAGCCGGCACCGTGGCGGAAGCCAGGAGGCTCTTCTCCAAGGGCCAGGACCTGGTCCTCCTGGACGTGCGCCTGCCCGACGGAGACGGGGTTGCCCTCCTCGAGGAGTTCAAGGAAAGCGAACCGGAGCTTCCCGTGGTCCTCATGACCGCCCATGGGACGGTGGAGAACGCCGTCCTGGCCATGCGGGCCGGGGCCTACGACTACATCTCCAAGCCTTTCTCCATGGAAGAGATGCTCCTGGTCCTCTCCCGGGCCCTGGAAGCGGTCCACCTGCGCAGGGAGGTGAGCCGCCTCAGGGGCGAGAACCGGAAGCGTTTCGGCGTGGACCGCATCCTGGGCGAGAGCCCCGCCATGGTGGAACTCCGGGACCTGATCCGGAAGGTCGCGGCCAGCCAGAGCGCCACGGTCCTGGTCCGCGGGGAGAGCGGCGTGGGCAAGGGCCTCGTGGCCCAGGCCCTGCACTACGAGAGCGACCGGGCCGCTTTTCCCTTTACCAATATCACCTGCACCGCTCTTTCCGAGACGCTTCTCGAGTCGGAGCTCTTCGGCCACGAAAAAGGGGCCTTCACCGACGCCAGGGCCGCCAAGAGAGGGCTCCTGGAAGTGGCCGACAAGGGCACGGTCTTCCTGGACGAGGTGGGAGACATGCCCCTTTCCGTTCAGGGGAAATTGCTTAGATTTCTGGAAGACCGTGTCTTCAGGAAGGTGGGGGGGTTGAAGGACATCGAGGTGGACGTCCGTGTCGTGGCGGCCACCAACAAGGACCTGGAGAAGGAGGTGGAGCGGGGGAGGTTCAGGGAGGACCTCTACTACCGGTTGAAGGTCATCCCCCTGGAGATTCCGCCCCTCAGGGAAAGACCCGAGGACGCCGTGGTCCTGGCCCGGGAGTTCGTGAAACAGTTCGGGCGCGAATTCAAGAAGCCCGGGGCCACCCTCTCGGAGGAGGCCCTGGCGCTCATCCGGAAGTATCCCTGGCCGGGAAACGTCCGGGAGCTGAGGAACGCCGTGGAGAGGGCGGTCCGCCTGGGGTCGGGGGAGTGGATCCAGCCCGGGGACCTGCCCGAGGAGATCGCCCGGCTGGCCGGGACGGGGGAGG
>CAYQBW010000194.1:0-5890 GCA_964415725.1 uncultured Planctomycetia bacterium | reverse complement strand
TGGGAGCCCCCCGGCCCCAGGGCCTCCACTATGCCCACCCCGTCGGAGAGGGGCACCAGCGGCAGGGGCTGTCTGGGGTTGTAGAGGCCCTTGATCGTGAGGAGGTCCCGGTAGTTGAGGGAGGCGGCCCGCATCCTGAGCCGCACCTGTCCGGGCCCGGGTTCCGGAAGGGGCCTGGCGGCCTCGGCCAGGCCGTCCAACCCGAAGGATCGAAGCTCCAGGACGGTCGTTTCGTTCATGGATGGGTCTCCTTTCCAAGGCCGCGCGGCGGAACCGGGGCATTCTACACCCCCCTTTTGTGGCCCCCGGCGCCCCCGTCCCCTAGAATGTGGATCTTTCTTTTTCCCAGGGGGTCTTTTCCCTGGAGGTTTTCGCCGCGAGCCCTTTCCGCACGGGTTCCCCGGCTGGTTTCGTTTGCGCGTGGGAGGTTTCATATGGGCCTTTCGGAAAGACTCGAGAACGTCACCGTCATCGGCGCCGGGGGCAAGATGGGGAGCGGGATCGCTCTCCTCCTGGCCGTCGAGATGGCCAAGAGGCGGATCGGCCCCGAGGGCAAGGAAAGGAAGTTCCGCCTGAACCTCATGGACACCAGGGACGACGCCCTGGACGATCTCGTGGAGTATATCCGGTCTCAGGCAACCAAGATCGCGGAGAAGAGCGCTGTGGAGCTGCGCCGGCACTACGCCGACCGGGAGGACCTGGTGGAAAACGGCGAGATCATCTCCGAGTTCGTCACCGAATGCACCAGAAAGATCCGGCTCTCCACGGACCTCTCCGTGGCCAGGGACTCGAAGATGGTCTTCGAGGCCATCATCGAGAACGAGGACGTCAAGAACAAGGTATACGGGGAACTCAAGAAGATCTGTTCCCCCGAGACCTTCTTTTTCACCAACACCTCCTCGATCCCCATCGGGATGCTGGACGAGAAGGCCGGCCTGGAGGGGAGGCTCATCGGGTTCCACTTCTACAACCCGCCTCCCATCCAGAAGCTTGTGGAGCTGATCCCTTCCAAGCGGACCCGGCCCGAGCTTGTGGATCTCGCCCGGGAGCTTGGCAAGGCGCTTCGCAAGAAGCTCATCCCCTCCAACGACGTGGCCGGCTTCATCGGCAACGGCCACTTCATCCGGGACGGGCTCTTCGGGATTTCGCTGGTGGAGAAGCTCTCCAAGGAGCACGGCTATCCGGCGGCGGTCTACATGGTCAACAAGGTCACCCAGGACTTCCTGGTCCGCCCCATGGGGATCTTCCAGCTCATCGACTACGTGGGGGTGGACGTCTTCCAGAGCATCCTCACCGTCATGAACCGCCACATCCCGAACGCGGGCCTCGAGAGCAGGCTCGTGGAGACCTACGTGGAGAGAGGGATCCTGGGGGGCCAGCACCCGGGGGGGGCCCAGAAGGACGGGTTCCTGAAATACGGCAAGCGGGGTCCCGAAGGGGTCTACGACCTGGAGAAGGGGGAATACCTCTCCTTCGACTCCGAGGGTTGGACCAGGGAGGCCGACGAGAAGCTCGGCCCCCTGCCGGCCGAGTGGGCCCCCTGGAAGGCCCTTCTCAGGGATCCGGCCAAGGACGAGAAACTGGCGGCTTACTTCTCGGCGCTCTGGAAGATGGACACTCTGGGCGCGCGGCTCGCCGGGGACTACATGAAGAATTCCGCGAAGATCGCCGAGGGGCTCGTGGCGGACGGCGTGGCGGCGAGCGTGGAGGACGTCAACGGCGTCCTCATGAACGGCTTCTACCACCTCTACGGGGCGGTGAACGATTTTATCCAGTGAAAGGGGCGGAGGTCCGGCGATGAAAAAATTCCGTAAGAACGTTTATCTTTGCTGCGGTTACAACACGATCTCGCTGGGGACGGGACGCAAGGAGTTCCACCCCAAGAAGCCGAGACCCGGCATCGAGCACTACGTCCAGGAGGCGGGCAGGGGCGTGGTGGCCCAGATCCCCTCGGCGGAACTGGTCGACGAGTGCGTGATCGGCAATTTCATGGCGGCCCGGTTCAACCGCCAGGGCAACCTGGCGGGGCTGATGCCCACCATCGATCCGGCCCTTCTCTACAAGCCCTGCACCCGCGTGGAAGGGGCCTGCGGGTCGGGGGGGCTTGCCGTCTACACGGCCATCAAGAGCGTCCTCGCCGAGACGGCCGACGTGGTCCTCACCCTCGGCGTGGAAGTCCAGAACACGGTGAAGGCCATCTACGGGGCCGATATCCTGGCCGGGGCGGGCCATTACGCGGGAGAGCGCAAGAAGGGCCACGCCTACTTCTTCCCGGGCCAGTTCTCCGACCGGGCCGGGGCCTACCAGGAGAAATACGGGCACGACTTCGCCCGCAAGGGCATGGCCCACTGGTACGTCCAGGCCATCGAGCACGCCCGGCGCTGTCCCCAGGCCCAGGAATACCACAACACCAACCCGGACCTCCTGGGGACGGCCATGACCCCGCCCAACCCCAAGGTCTTCGTGGATCACCTCAACGTCTACGACTGCTCCAAGGTCTCCGACGGCGCCGCGGCCCTGATCGTCTGCTCCGAAGAGGGTCTGAAGAAGCTGGGCATCCCCAAGGAGAAGGCCGCCGTGGTGGTGGGCTTCGGCCAGAGCGAGGGGGATCTCACGGCCCCCCCGCCGGACCCCTGCGAGCTGACCACTTCCAAGCGTTCCGTGGCCAAGGCCTACGAGATGGCCGGGCTCACGGTAAAGGACATCGGCGTCCTGGAGGTCCACGACTGCTTCACCATCTCGGGGCTCCTCTCCCTGGAGGCCACGGGCGTGGTGCAACCCGGCGAGGCGCCGGACTTCGTGGCCGAGGGGAAGAGCCGGATCGACGGCGAGATGCCCACCAACTGCTCGGGCGGGCTCGTGGGCTTCGGGCACTTTACGGGCGGGGCGGGAGTCCGCGAGGCCGTGGATCTCATGTGGCAGGTTACGGGCCAGGCCGGCGACTGGCAGGCCAGGATGGATCCCAACAGGCCCTTCGGGCTGATGATCAGCATGGGCGGAAACGACAAGACCGTCTCCGCCATGATTCTCAAGAAGGCCGAGTAATCCGGGTCGATCCGGACTGAACCGGGAGGCGTAAAAGATGGCTTACGAAAACATCCTCGTCGAAAAGAAGGGGTCCGTGGCGGTGGTCACGGTCAACCGTCCCAAGGTCCTGAACGCGCTGAGTTCCCCCACCCTGGAGGAGATCGGGGCGGCCTTCCGGGAGATCGGCCGGGACGACTCGGTCCGGGCCGTGATCCTCACCGGCGCGGGGGAGAAGGCCTTCGTGGCCGGGGCGGACATCAAGGAGATGCAGTCCATGGGGGTCGAGGAGGCCCGGAGGTATTCCTATCTCGGGATCCAGGCCATGTGGGAGATCCGGCTCTGCCCCAAGCCGGTGATCGCGGCGGTGAACGGCTTCGCCCTGGGGGGCGGCCTGGAGCTGGCCCTTTCCTGTGATTTCATCTACGCCTCGGAGAAGGCCAAGCTCGGCCAGCCCGAGGTGGGGCTCGGGGTCACCCCCGGGTTCGGGGCGACCCAGAAGCTCCCGAGGCTCATCGGCGCGGCCCGGGCCAAGGAGCTGCTCTTTACGGGGGACATGATCGGCGCCGCCGAGGCCAAGGAGCTGGGGATTGTGAACAAGGTCTTTCCCCCGGAGGCTCTCATGGAGGAGGCCGTGAAGGCGGCGGAGAAGATGGCCTCCAAGGGGGCCTTCGCCGTGGCCCAGGCCAAGCGGGCCGTGGACGCGGGCCTGGACATGTCCCTGGACGCGGCCCTTCTCTTCGAGAGCCAGGTCTTCGGGGCCTGCTTCGGGACGGAGGACCAGAAGGAGGGCATGGCGGCCTTCCTGGAGAAGCGCAAACCCAACTTCAAGGGGGCGGAATAGTGGATTTCAACCTGGGCGAGGAGCACCGGCTTCTCCGGGAGCAGGTGCGGAGGTTCGCCGTAAACGAGCTGGCCCCCCAGGCGCCGCGTCTCGACGAGACGGGCGAATACCCCAGGGAGACCGTCTCCAAGCTTGCCGAGCAGGGAATGCTGGGAGTGCTGGTTCCCGAAGAATACGGCGGCGCGGAGATGGACTTCACCTCCCTCACCATCCTGGTGGAGGAGGTCTCCCGGGCCTGCGCCTCCCACGGCGTCATCCTGGCGGTCCACAACTCGCTGGTGACCTATCCCCTCCTGCTCTACGGGACGGAAGAGCAGAAGAAGAAATACCTGCCCCAGCTCTGCTCGGGGAAGCGGATCGGCGCCTTCGCCCTGACCGAGCCCGACGCGGGCTCCGACGCGGCGGGAATCAAGACCACCGCGACCAAGGACGGAGACCACTGGGTCCTCAACGGGAGCAAGATCTTCATCACCAACGGCGAGGCGGCGGGGCTCTTTCTGGTCACGGCCAAGACCGATCCCTCCAAGGGCCACAGCGGGATCACGGCCTTCCTGGTGGAGAGGGAAACCCCGGGCTTCGAGATCGGGCGCCACGAAAACCTCATGGGGATGCGGGGCACAGGAAACGTGCCCCTCTCCTTCCAGGACGCCCGGGTTCCCGCGGAAAACGTCCTGGGCCAGGTGAACCAGGGCTTTCCCTTGATCATGAGCCTTCTGGACTCCAGCAGGATCGACATCGCCGCCCAGGCTCTGGGGATCGCCCAGGCCTCTCTGGACGCGGCCGTGGCCTACGCCAAGCAGAGGGTCCAGTTCGGCAAGCCCATCTGGCGCCACGAGATGGTGCAGGACATGCTGGCCCGGATGGCCGTCCAGGTGGACGCCGCCAGGCTCCTGGTCTACCGGGCCTCCTGGCTCAAGGATTCCGGGGCGGAGCGGTGCACCAAGGAGGCCTCCATGGCCAAGCTCTTCGCCTCGGAGGCGGCCGTGGAGGTAAGCCGGCTGGCCGTGCAGATCCTCGGGGGATACGGCTATTCCCGGGACTACCCCGTGGAGAGGTATTACAGGGAAGCAAAGGTCACCGAGATCTACGAGGGGACGAGCCAGATCCAGAAGATTGTCATCGCAAGGCAGTTGACCAGGTAAACCGATAGAAGGAAGAGTAGAGGAAAAAGGCCTCCCGCCCGCGCGGCGCCGGGAGGTCTTTCTTTCTTTTGAAGGGTGTGAAGATGGCGAAATTCTACAGGGACGAAGAGTTCATGGACGGGCCCGACGCCCGGCCTTTGCGGATCCTGGCGGAATACCTGGGCCCGGCAGCCCGGTTCCACGCCGCCAACATCAAGGACACGATCGTCTTCTTCGGGTCCGCCCGGGCGAAGTCGGTGGAGGAGGCCCGGGAGAACCTGGAGAAGGTCCGGAGCGGGGGCGCAACGGGCCTGGAGCTGGAGCGCGCCCAGGGAGCGGTGCGGCTCGCGGAATACGCCGAAAAGGCCCGGGAGCTGGCCCGGAGAATCACGAAGTGGTCCAAGGGCCTTTCCGGCAAGCACAGGCGTTTCGTGGTCTGCTCCGGCGGTGGTCCGGGGATGATGGAGGCTGCCAACCGGGGCGCCTCGGAGGCCAAGGGGGAGACCATCGGGCTCAACATCTCCCTTCCCATGGAGCAGTCGGGAAACCCCTACATCACCAGGCGGCTCTCCCTGGAGTTCCACTACTTCTTCATGCGGAAATACTGGTTTCTCTACCTGGCCAAGGGACTGGTGATCTTTCCGGGAGGGTTCGGGACCTTCGACGAGCTGATGGAGGTCCTCACCCTGGTCCAGACCAAGAAGGTGACCAAGCCCATCCCCATCGTGGTCTTCGGGACCGACTACTGGGACAAGGTCCTGAACCTGGAGGAGATGGTCCGCTGGGGAACCATCGATCCCCCCGACGTGGATCTCGTCCACAAGAGCGATTCCGTGGACGAAGCCTTCCAATTCCTCACAAGCAAACTCACCGAGTTCTACCTGGAGGACAAGAACAGCAA
>CAYQBW010000193.1:0-5894 GCA_964415725.1 uncultured Planctomycetia bacterium | reverse complement strand
TTCCCGCCCTCCGCACCGCCCCCCCCGAGGCCCTGGCCATCCGGGTGGAGCGGGCCAACCCGGGGCTGGAGAACACCATCGTGAATTCCGTCCTCCTGGCCCGAAACCAAGGGGATCCCATGGTGGATCTCCTCCTGGAGCAGGCGGGAGAGAAGGCCCGGCGGGCCGACCCGGGCAGGGTCGCCCCCTGGAGCCGCGTGAAGAAGGCCGGTCTCGGGGCGGCGGCTTTCCTCGCCCTCTGGGCCCTCTACATGGGCCTCTTCCCGGCCCAGGCGAAAAACGCCCTCCAGAGGCTCCGGGCTTCCGACGACGTGGCGCCGCCCCTCTCCTCCCTGGTGCTCCAGGTGACCCCGGGGGACTGCCTGGTCCTCCAGGGAACGGACCTGGAGATCCGGGCGGCCGCCGTGAAGGGGCCCTTCCCGGACCGGGCCGTGCTGCACCTGGAACGGCCCGCCGGGTTCGCCTCCTATCCCATGGAGTTCGACGGCGGGAGTTTCCGCCACATCGTGCCCTCCGTGAAGAAGCCCTTCTCCTACTACGTGGAGGCCGGCGGAACCAGGACCCGGGCCTACCGCGTCCGGGTGGCCGTCCCCCCCTTCCCGGAGAAGATCACCGCCACCTTCGCCTACCCCGCCTATACCCGGATGCCGCCCAGGGCGGACGTCCCCATCCAGGGTCCCCTGGACGCGCTGAAGGGAACCACCGCCACGGTGCGCTTCCGCTTCAACCATCCCCTGGCGAGCGCCCGGGTCTCCTTCTACGGGAAAGCGGAAGTCCCCCTGGAAAAGGAGGACGACAAGACCTGGCGCTTCGACATCAAGATCGAAAAGAGCGGGCGCTATACCCTTCACCTCCTGGACCGGGAGGGAAGGAAGGACCGGGGCGATTTGAGCTACGCCGTCCGCGCCAGGGACGACCTGCCCCCTTCCGTCCGGATCCCCCTGCCCGGAAAGGACGTCTTCTGCTCGGCCGGGACCGACGTGGCCTTCGAGGTGGACGCCGCGGACGACGTGGGGCTCGCCCGGGTGGTCCTCGTGGCGGGAACGGAAAAGGACGAGAAGACCCTGGCGGAATGGAAGGCCTCGGGCCGGGAAGGCCGCTTCAACGGGGCGATCCGGCCCTCGAAGCTCGGGGCGCGCCCGGGGGACGTGATCCACTACTTCGCAGTGGCGACGGACCTCAAGGGCACCAAGGCCCGGTCCCGGCTGTTCACCATCACCGTCCGGACCCCGGAAGACGAAAGAAAGCGCCTGGCCGGGGAGCTGGCCTCCCTCCTGGAGAGAATCAAGGCCATCCTGGAAAAACAGGTCGCCGCCCGGCGCCGCAATGAATCCCTTCTCGCGAAAATGCCCCGCCTGAAAAGAAGCCTCTGGCGGACCGGGACGCGGGGTCTCGCCGAAGACCAGGAGGGAATCCGGCGGGACACCCTGGGAGTTCTGGCGGACTGGACCGACCCCGTCCTCCTCCGGGCGCCTTCCCGGGTCCTCCTGGAGCAAGTGGCGGGCAAGGAAATGCCCCGGGCCGTGCAGGTCTTTCTCAGGGCTTCCTCCCGGGGAAGGCCCGTCCGGGAGGACCTGGTGCGGGGGGTGGGACTCCAGAAGGTGATCGAAAGCATCCTCCGCCGGGTCCTCGCCGGGGGGGAACGCCTCCTGGCCCTGATCCGGGAGAAAGGGCCCGAGGCGGCGCTGCGGCAGTCCACCCAGCGCCTCCATCGCTCGGCGGACACCCTCAAGGCCCTGGCGGAAAAGATGAAGACCTTCATCGAGGAGCAGGAAAAGGTCGTGAAGGCCACCGAGGCCGTCCGGGACGTGAGGCCTCAGGACCTGACGGGAGAGGAATTGAAGAAGCTCGAGGAACTGGCCGCCACGGAGCAGAAATGGGGCGGGATCCTCATGGAGGCCTGGAACGACCTCTCCAAGCTCTACCCCCAGGATTTCTCCAATTCCCGGCTTTGCACGGAACTCCTGGAGGCCTACAGCGAGGTGGAGCTGGCCGGGGACGCTCTCACCCGGAAGGCCGTAACCATGGCGGTTCCCTTCGAGCAGTCCGGCCTGGAACTGGCCAAGTCCATCACGGAGAACATCGAGCGGTGGCTCTCGGACACCCACGACTTCCAGAAGTGGGTCATGGAGGAACCGCCCGGGGACTACGAGGTTCCCATGGCGGACCTTCCCGAGGAGCTGGAGGACCTGATCGGGGACCTGATCGATTCGGAGGACGCCATGTCGGAGGACACCGAGGACGTGACTTCGGGCTGGATGGACAGCCTCAACGAAGGAGCGGGCTGGGGCGCATCGGACGGCCCCATCTCCAACATGAGCGCCAAGGGGATCACCGGCAACATGCTCCCCAACAGCAACGAGGTGGGAGGCCGCGCCGGCGAAGGGCGGACGGCCAAGTCCTCGGGCCAGATGGTGGAGAAGACGGCCAGCGGCAAGGGGGGCCGGCGGACTCCGACGCGCTATACGCCCGACCCATTCGAGGCGGGCGAGGTGAAGGACAAGTCATCCGATCCCTCCTCGGGCTCCACGGGGGGAGGAAAGCTCTCGGGCTCCAACGAGCAGGGGCTCAGGGGGGTTCCCTCGCCCCTTCTCAACCGCAAGATGCAGCGCCTGGCCTCGGAGCAGGCCCGGATCCGCCAGAAGGCGGAGAAGCTGGACCACAGGCTGAAACGCCGGCGCTTCCACGTGAAGGACCTGGCCGAGGCGATCCGGCTCATGCGCGCCTTCGAGGAGAGCCTGAAAAAGGGCCTGCCCGCCGATTACGCCGCCCGGCGGAGAGCCATCGCCGACCGGCTCTCGTCGGTGCGGACCATTTTCGAGGACCGCCTCAGGCTCCAGCGCGAGAGCAACCTGCTCCTCCCGAGAAGGGTCGCGGAAAGCATCCGGAGCGCCCGGGCCGAAGAGCCGCCGGCGGAATACAGGCCCCTGGTGGAAGACTATTTCCGCTCCCTCCTGGAGGAGGACAAGCGATGAAGAGGTATGTCCCGGCCGCCTGCGTTCCCTTTCTCCTTTGCGCCGCTCTCCTTCCGGCCCAAGGCACGAAGAGGAGGGCGAACCTGGTCCCGAACGGGGATTTCGAAAAGGGAAGGAACGGGTGTCCCCTGGGCTGGGACCGGCCCGACGGGCTCACATCCTTCTGGGTGAAGGACCCGGTCCGGCCCGGGCATTGCATGCGCTTCGACACCGACGTATACAAGTGGGAGTATTACAAGAGAAGGGAGGAGATGAAGCTCCCCCACCCGCCGCCGCCCAGGCCCAAGACGCCCACCAAGGGCCGCAAGTACAACACCGCCGCGGGAGTGACGGGGGTCCCCTTCTTCAGCGACTTCATCCCCATCGATCCGCGCCGGCCCTACAAGCTCACCCTGGAGTTCATGCCGGGCAAGTGCGGCCTGGGCCGGAAAAAACTCGTCCCCAAGGTCTTCGTCAAGGGCTACATCAGGATGACCCGGGAGATCTGGGAGAACGGAAAGACCGTCAAGCGGGCCCTGGACCGGGTGGCCTTCAAGATCTACAAGGACCTGAAGGACGGAGTTCCGGGAAAGTG
This sequence comes from uncultured Planctomycetia bacterium, assembly GCA_964415725.1. GTDB lineage: Bacteria > Planctomycetota > UBA1135 > UBA1135 > JALUZX01 > JALUZX01. Next base: position 2,345 of record CAYQBW010000193.1, on the reverse strand, counting down.
GAAGAAGTATACACTCTACTTCTTTCCCGGCCGCCGCAACCCCTCCATCAAGCGCCTCAAGGTCATGCTCTTCCCCTACTGGCCCCCGGGAGAGTATTTCTTCGACAACGTCCGCCTGGAGCCCATGGAGAAGAAGCAGTGGGAGAAGGAGCGGGCCCTGCTCCTGGAACTGGAGAAGCGGGAGGCCGCGAGAAAGGGGAAGGTGATTCCAGGCCGCGGAGCGGGCAACGTCCCCTCCCGCCGGCAAAGAGAAAAGAAGAAGAACCGTGGAAAGAACGGCTAGGCTCTACTTTCTCTGCCTTCTCTGCGCCGGAAGCGCCTTCGCGGCGCCCCCCCGGAAAAAGCCCCTTCCCTGGTGGAACCAGGGCTGGAAGGCCCGGGTCCTGGTATCGGTGGGCAGGTATTACGGCCCCTCGGCGGCCCTCATGCTCCCCACGGCGGGCATGGCACGGCCCGACGGGGCGGACATCCGGCTCTTCACCCTCAAGGGCAAACCCGTCCCGCACAAGGTCCTCCACAACGGCCCGGGCGACCGGGTCCTCCTCTACTTCGACGCCTCCCCCTTCCGGGGGGCCGAAAAACGATGCATTCTCTACTTCGGAAATCCCAAGGCGGGCCCTCCCTCCAGGACGTGGAAGGGAATGCACGGCCCCATCCTGGAGACCCGCCGGCTGGTCGCCTCCAGCGTAGCCACCAGGACCGAGATGCTGGCCGCCCTCAAGCGCTCCCGGACCATCCTGGGCAGGGACTTCACCGACCGGGTCTTCCAGGGTCTGAATCCCTTTACCAATGACCGCAAGTGCCTCACCGTTATCTACGGCTACATCGTGGCGCGCCACTCCGGGACCTACGTCTTCGCCACCAACTCCTACGACGCCTCCCTCTTCATGGTGGACGGGAGGACCGTGACCTCCTGGCTCGGCTGGCACGGGCCGACCTGGGGCTCCTCCAGGGTCCACAGCGCCTCCATCGACCTGGAAAAGGGAATCCACGCATTCTTCTACGTCAACGCCACCCGCTCCCGGGGGGTCCTCTGCTCGCTGGGGGTGAAACTCCCCGGCGCGCCCAGGCTCGTCCTGGCGCCGCCCTCGTTCTTCCTGCGCTGGACCCGGGCCTACCCCTCCCGCTACGCCACCCTGGACAAGCGCCCCCTGGCCTGGTTCTCCTGGCGGTGGACCAGCGACCTGGGGCTCTCGGGGAAGCCCGTCACGGCCGTCCAGTTCAAGGACCTCTCGGGGGTTCCCCTTTCCCGGAGAAGGGGCGATTTCTGGGACTTCGGTGACGGGACCACGTCCCGCTCGCGCAACCCGGCCCACGTCTTCCTGGAAGCGGGGGTCTTCCCCGTGACCCACGTGGTCTACACAAGCGACGGAAAAAAGCATTCCCTGACCCAGCGGGTCTTCGTCCATCCCAAGGGAACCCCCGGCTGGAGGATCTACCAGGACGTCAAGAATTTCGCCAGGATCCTCCGCTCCTACAACCCGGCCCGCCTCTCCCCCGGGGCCCTGGCCTCGGCGGTCTTCGTCTTCCGGGCGGCCAGGGACTTCGACGGGGCCCTTCCTTTCCTCTATACCCTCATCCGGAAGAGCCCGGACATGGACAAGGGGGGGCTGGCCGACGAGGCCTTCTTCCTGGCCGGCGAACTCCTGGCCAAGAGAAGGGACTACAAGGGGGCCCTCGAGATCCTGGAGGGAATCCGCAAGGGAACCAGGTCCCTCCGGGTCTCTCTCAAGGCGGCGGTCCTCATGGCGGACATCCTCTACGAGAACATGGGGGACCTCCCCCGGGCCCGGGCCCTCCTGGAAGAGGTGATCCGCAAGGAGAAGGGCCGCCGGAACGACACCCTCCGCTTCGCCCTGATCAAGAAGGCGGACCTCCTCCTGGAAGCGGGGGACCGAAAAGGAGCCCGCGCCCTTCTCGAGGAGGCGGCGGCCATGAAGAGGAAGGGAGCCTTCCTGGGGGAGGAGGAGGCGTCCGCCGGGGAGCACATGACGGCCTACGAGGAATACGCAGGCCGGAAAGACTACGCCTCGGCCATGAAAGAGCTCCGGGCCTGGGAGTGGGACGCCCCCCTGGACAAGCTGACCGGGCTCCTTCGCTACCTCAAGGCGGACCTCTACGTGCGCCTGGGCAGGCCCGCCGAAGCCCTGCGGGAGATCGAGCGCATGGAAAAGGCCGACCCGGAGAGCCCGGACCTCCCGGCGGCCCTGATCATGGCCGCCCAGTGCGACCTGGCCCTGGGAAAGAAAGCGGAAGCCCGCAAGTGCCTGGAGAGAATCATCCGCGACTTTCCCGTCTCCGACGCCCGCCCCGAAGCGGAGAAGCGCCTCAAGGCCCTTCAGAAG
>CAYQBW010000192.1:0-5896 GCA_964415725.1 uncultured Planctomycetia bacterium | reverse complement strand
CGTACGCGCGGGAGCGAAAAGGATTTCCGCCGCCCAGGTCCTCCAGGAGGGCCATCTCCCGGAGCGCCCGGGCGGCTTCCAGGGCCTTCAACGCCCTCAACCCGCCATGGAGAGGACGGCCTGGACGAGGCGCTCGATCCCGGCCCAGACCTGGGCGGGGCCCTGGGCCAGCATGTAGGCCGGGGTGGTCACCACCTTGTGCTCCTGGTCCACGCAAATCTCTTCGGGCGTATGGTTCTCGTGGACCGCCCCCAGGCTCTCCAGGACCTTGGCCGTGCCTTCGTCCGTTCCGATGGTGAGCTTCACCCCTTCCTCCCGGCCCTTGAAGAGAAGGGCCATGAGCGCCGGGGCGATGCAGATCGCGCCCAGGGGCTTGCCGGCCTGGTGCACCTCCCAGGCCAGCCGGGCCACCTCGGGGTGGACCTTCCCGTCGGCCCCGGCCGCGGCGAAGTCACTGAGGTTCTTGGCGGCGCCGAATCCGCCGGGAAAGATCAGGGCGTCCAGCTCCGAGGCCTTCACCTTGGCGATGTCCACGATCTCCCCCCGGGCGATCCGGGCCGACTCGACCAGGACGTTCCGCTTCTCGCCCGTGGCCTTCTGGGTCACGTGGTCGATCACGTCCAGCTCCATGTCGGGAGCCATGCACACCACCTGGGCCCCCGCCCGGTCCAGGGCCAGGAGAGTGCAGACCGCCTCGGTGATCTCCGACCCGTCGAAGACGCCGCAACCCGACAAGCACACACCCACCTTCACCATGGCTCACTCCTTTCGAAGTTCCTCGCTGGGAATAGAAAGAAACCCGGAAAGGGCCCTTAGACGGCCCGATGCCGAATCCCAAGGATCATAGGCCGGAAAGGATCCCCCCTCCAGCCCGGCGAAGGCGGAAGTAGATGCCCCAGAAGAAGAGGCCCACTCCCTGGAGCAGAAGGAAGAGCCGGAGGACCAGGCGGGGGCCCAATCCGGCACGGCGCCGGAACCAGGCAGGAGGGGGCGGCGCCAGGCCCTTGCGGCAGGCCTTCCAGAGAAGCCGAACCCATCCCTTTCTTCTCTCCGCCCGGGCCAGCAGGGCCCGGGCCAGGAGGGTGTAGGGGGAATCTCCGGGAAGGTCTTCCAAGACGCGCCTGGACTGAGAAAGATCCTTTTGCGCCGCCAGCAGGGCCGCGGCCCAGGCGCCCAGGGAAGGCCGGCCGGCGCCCATGAGGACCTGGGCGGCCTCGGAGAGGTCCCCCGCTTCTTCCAGGAGGGTGGCTGCGGCGGCCCGGTCCTTGTCTTCCGTAAGGAAAGGAAGGGCCTCCCCGAGGAGGTCCCGGACTTCCCGGGCGCTCCTCTTCCGCCGGTGGAGCAAAGTGGCCAAAAGAAGCCGCAGCTCGGGATTGCGGGGTTCCTTTTCCAGGGAGAGGCGGAAGAAACGGATCGCCTCGTCCAGGTGCCCTAGGTTCTTGTGGGCGAATCCCAAGGCTTCCAGGAGATTCGGATCCTCGGGGTGGGATGCATAGGCGTCTTCCAGAAGCGCCAGGGCGTCCCGCGTCCAACCCTGGCCCATGAGGGCGTCGGCCAGAAAGACCGTGCCCGACAGGTCTCCCTGGTCCTTCTCCAGGATCTCCCGGGCCAGGTCTTCCGCTTCCAGGTATCTTCGCTCGTCCAGAAGAAGAGCGACCGCGGAGTTCAGAGGCCAGCGGCTGCCGGGGAAGAGGCCGGCAGCCTTCTTCGCTTCCGCCAGGGCCGCGGCGGTCCGCTTCTGCCGGGCCAGGGCGTATACGAGAATCTTCCTGCCTTCCTCGTTTCCCGGGTCTCCGGCCAAGGCCTTCCGGGCCAGCTCTTCCGCTTCCTTGGGATCCCTGTCCAGGCGCACCCGGGCCAGGAGCCCCCAGGCGTAGGAATCCTTGGGATCCCTGGAGAGGAGCCCTTCCAGGATGGAGACCGCCTCTTCCTCCCCGCCTTTTTCCAGGAGAATCTCCGCCAGCATGCACCCGGCCCAGGAAAAGGCGGGATCCAACTCCAGGGCCCGGCGTAAGGTCTTCTCGAGTTCCTCCTTTTCGTCCCGGGCCAGGAGCACCTCGGCCAGACGCCCCAGGAGATGCACGTCCTCCGGGGCCTTCTCCAGGCTTCTCCTGAGCAGCCCCTCGGCTTCCACGGCCCGGCCCGAGTTGAGAAGGAGGGCCACGGACCTGTCGATGGCGAAATCGTAGAGGGGATCTCTCTTCAAGGCCTCCTGGAACCAGGCCATGGCCTCCTCGTTCCGGCCCCGCCGTTCCATGACCCAACCCAGGACGCCGAAATCGAAGGCCTCCGCCATAGGCGATTGGACCCGCTCCAGGGCCAGGGTTTCCGCTTCCTCGATCCTCCCCCGCCGCCCCAGAAGGAGGACCAGTTCCCTGGCGGCCCAGCCGTTGGCCGGGTCCAGGGCCATGGCCCTGCGCAGGTGCTCCTCGGCGGCTTCCTCCCGGCCCATCTCGCCGAGAATTTCCCCCAGCAACCCGTGATCCATGACCTCCGGGCGGCCCCGGGCGATCCGTTCCTCCAAAACCCGAAGGGCTTCCTCGCTCCTGCCCTCTTTGTGGAGGAGGCGGGCCAGCTCCCTGGCTCCCCAGCTGAAGAAAGGATCCCGGAGAAGGGCCTGGCGCAGGGCCTCCTCGGCCGCTTCCTTGCGGTCCAAGGCGAGGTAGGCCTGGGCCATGATCCCGAAATCCTCGGCTTCCCCGGGCACATCCAGGGTCTTGCGCCGCACCTCCTCCAGCACTTCCGCCGCCTTTCCCAGGCGGATGCGGACGATCCAGAGTTCACGCCGGACCCAGCCGGCCCCGGGATCGAGCAGAAGAACCCGCCGGTAGCACTGGGCCGCTTCCTCGAACTCTCCCAGCTCCAGGCGGACCCGCCCCATGTATCCCAGCACTTCCGGCTCTTCCCCCTCCTCGGCGAGCCGCTCCTCCAGGAGCCGGAGGGCCTCGCCGGCCCGGCCCCGCTCGCAGAGGAACCAGGCAAGACTGCAGACCGGAAGGGGAGAAAAAGGATCCTGTTCGGCCGCCTGGCGGAGCAGTCTCTCCCCTTTTTCCGGGTCCCCCGCCCGGATCGTGAGCTTGGCCGCCTCCAGGAGATTCTCCGCATCCAGGGGATCCCGCTCGGCCTGTTTCTCCAGCAGATCCAAGGCTCCCGGCAGGTCCCCCTCGGCTGCCTTGGAAGCGGCCAGGGCCCGGGCGGCGGGGGAAAAGAGGGGCCGCGCCTCGAGAGCCTTCTCCAGGAGTTCCCTCTCCTCGAGGAACCGCCCCTTCCGCCCCTCCAGGAGGGCCAGGGTGTAGAGGGTCTCGGCGTCTGCCGGGGAGGCCTCCAGGGCTTCCCGGAGAACCTCCTCCGCTTCCTGGGCCGCCCCGCGCTCGGCCAGGAGCACCGAGAGTTCCCGGGCCGCCCAGGAGTAGCCCGGGTCCAGGTCCAGGGCCTTCCTGAGAGCCCGCTCCGCCTCGGACCGGTTGCGCCCGCCCCCCTTCTGCTTGAGGGTATAGGCCAGGATTCCCCAGGAAGCGGCCTCGTTGGGCTCCCGCTCGAGCAGGTCCCGGGCCAGGCGGGCCGCCTCGCGGGCGCGCCCGGCCTCGACCAGCGCCACGGCCAGGTTTCGCCCGGCCTCCGGGTCGTAGGCGGCCTTCCGATACCTCTTCAGGCATACGGCCAAGCGTTTTTCTATCAGGTGCTTTTTCCGGCTCATACGCCCGTTCCGGCCGGGATGAAGTTTGAAGTTCGACCAGCCTCCTGGTGGGAGAAGGACATTCTAGGGGCTCCCCGCCCGGCGGGGGAACAAGAAAAAGGGAAAGGGGGATGCTTCCTGTCCTAGCTTGCGCCACCTCAGAGCGAAACAGGTTTCCCGTCTCCTTTTCAACCACCCCCGCGGGCGGCGGCCGCCAGGACCGGCAGGACCTCCCGCATCCCGTCCAGGACGAACTGGACGGCCATCACCGCCAGGAGAAGACCCATGATACGGTTCAAAATATTCATTCCCGTCCGGCCCAGGACGCGCTCCATGGCCCCTCCGGCCCTCAGCACCAGCAGGTTCAGGAAGACCGCCGTCACCACCGCCCCAAGTAGAGCCAGCCTCTCCTTGCCGAGAACCGGCCCCCGGGCCAGGACCGTTACGGTGGCGATGGTTCCAGGCCCGGCCAGCATGGGAATCCCCAGGGGAAAGACCGAGACGTCCTCCTTTCCGTGGCTTTCCACCACTTCCTCGGGGGTTGCCTTGGTGCGGAGCATCTCCACGTGAAGCATGCCCAGGGCGATGGAGAAGAGCAGGATCCCGCCGGCGATGCGGAAGGCCGGGATGGTGATCCCGAAAATCCCCAGCAAGGCCGGCCCTCCCAGGGCGAAGGCCAGGAGCACCACCAGGCAGACCGTGCTGGCCTTGGCGGCGGTCTTCCTCCTGGCGGGGCGGTCCATGCCTTCCGTAAGGGAAAGGAAGATGGGAACCATGCCCGGCGCGTCGAGGATCACGAAAACGCTGACCAGGTCCTTCACGAGCAATTCCAGGAAGGATCCCGGGCCCAGGCCGGACCAGAGATGGGGCAGGAAGGAATCCCCTCCCTGGAGGGACCCCAGGGCCAGGCCGGCCGGGAGGAAGAAAAGAAAGAAAGAAGGCAGGACCAGGTAGGACACGTTGAAACCTCCTGTCGCCGGGCATTGCGCCCCGCCGCCGGAAAGACCAAACTCGACCCAACTCGGCCCGGCTCTGCGTCCTTTCCTGGTCCCGGAAAATCCGGGAAGGCCGGGCCGCCGGGAGGTGCGCCATGAAAGCCATGGTTCTCGAAACCTGCGGCCCTGTCCACGACAGGAGCCTGAAACTCCAGGAAGTCCCCGATCCCAAGCCGGGACCGGGGGAAGTGGTGGTGGAGATTTCGGCCTGCGGGGTGTGCCGGACGGACCTCCACATCGTGGAAGGGGACCTGGAGCTTCCCCGCCTTCCCCTGATCCCGGGCCACCAGGTGGTGGGAAAGGTGGTGGAATGGGGTCCCCAAACGAAGGGCCTTTACAAGGACGGCCGGCGGGTCGGGCTCCCCTGGCTCCACAAGACCTGCGGGGCCTGCGAGTTCTGCCGGGAGGAAAAGGAGAACCTCTGCGAAGACGCCCTCTTCACGGGCTTCCACCGGGACGGGGGGTTCGCGGAAAAGGTGAAGGCCCCCGAGGATTTCCTCTACCCCATGCCGGAAGGCCTCTCGGACCTGCAGGCGGCTCCCCTCCTTTGCGCCGGCATCATCGGCCACCGGGCCCTCAAGATCTCGGGAGTCCAGCCCGGCCAGCGCCTCGGCCTCTACGGCTTCGGCGCCTCGGCCCACGTGGCCCTCCAGGTGGCGGTCCACCGGGGGTGCGAGTGCTTCGTGGTGAGCCGCACGCCTTCCCACAGGGAACTGGCCAAACGCCTTGGTGCCGTCTGGGCCGGAGGCCCGGAGGAAGAACCGCCGGCCCTCTTCCACTCGGCCATCGTCTTCGCCCCGGCCGGCCCTGTGGTCCTCCAGGCCCTGGAACACCTGCGCCCCGGCGGAATCTGCGCCCTCGCCGGGGTCACCATGACCCCCATCCCGGAGATGGACTACGAAAGGCACCTCTTTCACGAAAAGGTGCTCCGCTCCGTGTCGGCCGCCACCAGGGAAGACGGAGTTTCCCACCTGGCGGAAGCCGCCCGGGCCGGGGTGAAGACGGAAGTGCAGGTCTTCTCCCTGGAGGAAGCGAACAAGGCCTTGATGCTCCTCAAAGAGAGCCGGATCGACGGTGCCGCCGTCCTAAAAATCTCGTAGGGGACGCCCGAGGGAAGGATTCCCCACCCCCGGATCCATCCGGCCCGATGTCCCACCCAGTCCCGTTGGAAACGTAGGGGACGCCCGAGGGACGGCCGAAGGCCGTCCCGACGGTCGTCCCGCGA
>CAYQBW010000191.1:0-5921 GCA_964415725.1 uncultured Planctomycetia bacterium | reverse complement strand
GCCTTCGGCCGCCCCTCGGGCGTCCCCTACAGTCCCGGAAGGAGGGGGGTGGGTTTATCGCGGGACGACGTTCGGGCGCCTTCGGCGCCCTCCGGCGTCCCCTACGGTCCCCTACGCGGGTTCGGGGCGGAAGCTCTCCAGGTGGTCCGTCCGGTTGGAGGCGGCCAGGCACCAGCCCCTGAGCGAGCGGTGCTCCAGGACGGCGTAGGCGGCGTGGTCGATGTGAAACCGCCAGAACCAGGGTTCCGGAACGGAGAGGGCCCGGGCCAGGATGGGCTTGATCACCGTGGTGTGGGTGGCCAGGACCAGGGTCTGGCCCCGGAATTCTTCGAGAAGCTCCAGGAGCCGGTTCCAGGCCCTCTCCTGGACCTGCCGCAGCGTCTCGGCCCCGGGAATCTCCAGGGACTCGGGATGGGTGAGCCACTTCTCCCAGAGGTCGGGCCGCTCCTTTTGGACCTCTTTTTTGGATTTGCCGTTCCAGGGGCCCAGGTCGATGTTGCGGAAGGCCGGTTCGGGACGGGGGGCGAGCCCCCGCGCCTCAGAAATCTTCTGGGCGGTATACCATGCCCTCTTCATGGGGCTCGAGAGGACGGCGGCGAAGGGGACTTTTTCCAGGGCGCGGCCCACCTGGGCGGCCTGCCTGCGCCCCAGGTCGTTCAGCTCCACGTCCGCGGCTCCCCGGAAGCAGTCGGTCCGGTTCAGCTCGGTCTCACCGTGGCGGACCAGGTAGAAGCGGGTCACCCTTTCTTTTCCCCCTTCGGGGCGCGCTCCCGCCTCCTTGGGGAGAACCCGCCGGACCGCCTCGGGGTAGGCCCTCTTCTCCGCCTCGAAGACCCGGGCCGCCAGGGTCTCCACGGTGTCGCCCGGCTCCACGGGCACCGCCACCTGGTGGACGATGGGCCCGTGGTCGTATTCGTCGTCCACGAAATGCACGGTCACTCCCGTGACCTTCACCCCCGCTTTCAGAACCGCCTCGTGCACGTGGCGGCCGTACATCCCCTTGCCGCAGAAGCTGGGAATCAGGGCGGGGTGTATGTTGAGAACCCGGCCTTCGAAATCCTCCGGCACGAGGATGTGGTGCATGTAGCCCCCCATGAGGGCCCACTGGACCCCCTGCTCCCTGAGGAAAGCGAAGGTCCTCTCGCCGAGTTCCTCCGGCCCGGAACAGTCTCCGGGCCGGACCACGGCGGCCGGGATGCCCAGCTTTTTCGCCCTCTCCAGGGCGTAGGCCTTTGGGCTCGAAGAGACGACGGCTACGACCTGGCCGGGGACTTCCCCCCGGCGGCAGGCCTCCACCATGTTCTGGAAGGTGCGGCCCCCGCCGGAGACGAGCATGCCCAGCCTGACGGGTTTCATTCCTCTTCCTCCCACGGGCTCTCCACCAGGGCGAAGGCCGTCTCCACCAGGGGCTCCGAAAGAGATTCCGCCGCCGCCAGGACGGCCTCCAGGTCGATGGGCGCCGGCTGGTCCGGGTCCACTTCCTGGGTGACGGCAAGAAGGAGGACCACCCCGAGGCCGGCCTGCACGGCCGCCTCCACCCAGGGCGGCCCGCTCATGGAGATCACCTGGGCGCCGCAATTCCGGAAAAACCGGAATTCCGCCGGCGTGGGAAGGGAAGGCCCCGGCGCCCCCGCGTAGGTCACCTCGGGAAGGGCGCGCCCCCGGGCCCGGGCCAGGGCCCGGGCCTTGGCCCGGAGGTCGGGCCTGTAGGCGGCGGTCATGTCCGGAAAGAGGGGCCAGGCGCCTTCCTGGGAAGCGGGATGGCGCAAAGGGTGGTTCCCCGTGAAGTTCAGGTGGTCCGCCGCCAGGGCGAGTTCCCCGGAAGGAAGGCTTTCGGCGATGGAGGCTCCGGCGGAGGAAAGAAAGAGCTTGTCCGCACCGAGCAGGGAAAGAAGCCGGAAGAAGAAGAGGACCTCCTCGGGCCGGCCCCCTTTCCAGGGGTCCCGGGGCGGATCGGCCAGGAGGACCAGGCGGCCCTTTCTTTCCCCCAGGAAGAGATCCCCCGCGAAAAACCCCGGCGCCGATTCTCCCGCCGGGAGAGGGCGGACGTCCTCCATTGCCTGGAGAAAGTCCTCCGTTCCCGTGCCGGGGACGAGGGCCCACGCGGGCGGGGCCGGAATGAGGGCCCGGAGTTCCGAGGCCGCGCGGGTCAAGGTTTCTTCCATGGGGGGGGTGTATTTCTGGATCATTTTTCCAGGGCCTTTTGGATTCGTTTTTCCAGTTCCGCCGGGGAGACGCCCTTGACGGCGATCCACTTGTCCTTGGACGTCCCACCCTTGGCCAGGGAAAAACGATTTTTTGGGATTCCCAGGGCCTTGGCCAGGACTTCGAGGAGGGCCTTGTTGGCCTTGCCCTTCTCGGGCGGGGCGTGGACGGCCACCTTGAGGGCGCCGCCGTGGATTCCTTCCAGGCCGTTCCGGGAGGACCCGGGGCGGGCCCGGAGGCGGAAGAGGGTCCCACCCTCGCGGTCCGTCCGGATTTCCAGGGTTCGATCGTCCACGGGGCCTACCTCTTGGGGGTGTTCGGCGGCCTGTCCGGGTCCAGGGCGCTTCCTTCCCCGAGCAGGCCGTAGATCACGCTCCCCGCGTACTCGGCGGGAATCCGCGCCAGGGCATTCTTGGCTTCCAGGTTCCGGCCCGCCGCGAGGGCGCGGAGGCCCGCCGACAGGAGCCGGGCTGCCTCCACCTCGTCCCGGACCAGGCGGGCCCGCTCCGGGGGAAGGGCGCCGGGAGCGTCCCGGAGAATCCGGGCGGCCAGGTCCAGCAGGGGCGCCTCGAAGACGGGGGTAAGGGGGCTCAACCCGGACCGGGGATCGGCGGGGTCGATTTTTTTCATCCACCACCGGGCCCGGCGGACCAGGGGAAGGGGGCCGATCCAGGCGCAGAGTTCGGCCAGCTCGCCCAGGGCGGCCGGGTCTTTCACGCCCCTGGGGCCGGGGTCGAGCAGGGCGGCCAGGGTCCCGGGCCGCTGGAGAAGGAGGGTTTCGTCTATCCGCAATTGACGCCGGGGCGGTGAGGTCTTCTTCTTTTTTCTCCGGGGCCTTCTTTTGCCCCGTCCGGTTGTTTCGATCTTTTCCAGGAGGAGAGTGTTTCCCTCCCTGAGAGAGAGGATCTTCCAGTCCGCGCCGTCCAGGCGGAGGGGGGGGGCGCCCCCCTTGGCCAGGCCGGCCAGAAAGGCCTTCCATGCCCGGGCCGCCCCCTGGATCTGGGCGATCCGGGCCGACAGGAGGCCGTGGAAGGCCTTGGTGTGGAGCTTCTTGGCCAGGGCGCGGGCGGCCTGGAGGGCGCCGTCGAAGTCGAAGCGGGCGCTCCGGGCGAGGGCGCTCTCCGGCCCCCGGTAGAGGTCCTTGAAGAAGATCTCCCTGTCCGCCTTGACCTGGAGGGCCCGGGCCTTCTCCTTCTCCCGGGCGAGGATCCCGGCGAAGAGCGCGATTTTCGGAGAATAGCGTTTTTTCAGCTTTCCCCGCAGGTCGCCCGGGAGGACGGGGTCGGCCAGGAGCTTCCGCGCCGCCTCCAGGGCCTTGGCCGCGCCTTCCAGGTCGGGTTTCTTGAGGAGGGCGCCGGCTTTCCCGAGAATGCCGGCCAGGGTCTCGTCCACCAGGGCCGCCGCCTTGGCCCGGGTGGCGGCCAGGGCCTTTGCGACCCTCGGCTCCGATCCCAGGGCGGAGAGGCCCGGGATCCCCCGGACCGCCTTGAAGAAGACCCTCCCGTCCCCGGCCTTTTCCGCCTCCGCCAGGGATTTGCGCAGGGCCGAGATGCAGTTCCGGACGCGGGCGGCCTTCTCCTGCCGGGCCTTCTCGATGCGGGCGAGCTTCTTTCTCAGGGCGGCTGCCCGGGCGGCGGCCTTTTTGCCGGCCTCCGTCCTGGGATACTTGGAAGCGATTTCCTCCAGGCGGGCAGCCTTGCCCGGTCCCTCGGCCAGGGCCGCCGCTTCCAGGAGGGCCTTTTGGGCCTCCAGCTCCCGGCGGGTCCGCTCAACCTCCCGGACCTTTTCCTTGAGATTTGTGTTTTCGGGAGCGGGTTTTTCGATGATCACCGGTTCCCGCTTGCAAAAGGCCAGGGCCAGGGCTGCGGCGGCGATCCCCGCAAGGAGGAGGACGAGCGCCCACTTGAGGCCCCCTCTCTTCCCGGAGAGGCGGTCCAGGTCGGCCAGGAGTTCCTGGGCGGACTGGTGGCGCTCGGCCGGGTCCTTGGCCATCATCTTCTGGATGACCCGGCTCACCGCCTCGGGAACGGATGGCTCCACCTGGGACGCGGGCTCGGGCTCCTCGGTGAAATGCTTCTTCAGGATTTCCCGGACGGTCTCGCCCTGGAAGGGGGTCTTTCCGGTGACCAGCCGGTAGAAGGTGCACCCCAGGGAGTAGATGTCGCTGCGCACGTCCACCGCTTCCCCCCTGGCCTGCTCGGGGGAGATGAAGTGGGGGGTGCCGAAGATCTTCTTCTTTTCTTCCCCCTCGCCGCCTTCGCTGGTCTCTCCCGTGGCGGCGGCCAGGCCCAGGTCGGCGATCTTGGTCATGCCCTGGGAGTTGCGCATCAGGTTGTCGGGCTTGATGTCCCGGTGGACGACCCCCATCTCCTCGGCGTAGCGGAGCCCCCGGGCGGCGTCGCGGATCACCTTGAGGGCTTCCTCCCAGGGGAGCTTGCCCCGCTCGGCAAGCTCCTCCTCCAGGGAGCCCCGGTCCATGAGTTCCATGGAGTAGAAGTAGACGTCTCCCTCGTGGCCCACGTCGTAGACGTGGACCACGTTGGGGTGGTTGAAGCGGGCGGCCGCCCGGGCCTCGCGGACGAAGTCCTCCACGAAGGCCGGGTCCTTGGTGCGCTCCCGGCGCAGGAGCTTGAGGGCCACCTCGCGCTGGAGGGAGACCTGGAGGGCCCGGTAGACCGTGCCCATTCCGCCGCGGCCCAGGAATTCGAGGATCTTGTATCCGCCGATCTCGGTGCCCACCCGCTCCAGGTCGCGCTTGCGGGGGGGAAGTTTGCCCTTGGGGCGCTTTGGGGGCGGTGCGGCGGAAGAGGCGGCGGAGGGGGCTTTCCCCTCTCCCGGCGCTTCCTCCCCGGATGTTGCGGTGGGGAGTTTTTTCTCGGTCTCGCCCTCCAGGACTTCCAGGGTCACCGTGCCGACCCTCAGGAGGTCCCCCGGGGAGAGGCGGGCCACCTTGACCCGCTTGCCGTTGAGGAAGGTCCCCTCCTGGGAGCCCAGGTCCTTGACCCCGAACCCTCCCTGCTTGAGGGCGCGGATCACGCAGTGGACCCCTTCCACGCCGGCGGCGCCGGGGAAGGAGAGGGTGCAGGAAGGGTCCGTTCCCAGGGTGACGCCCACGCCGGGTTTCAAAAGGACTTCCTTCCCTTCCCAGGGTCCCTTTTCGATGACCTTGAGGCGCACTAGGTTCCCCCGCCGGCTGTCCGGAGTCCCTCGAAGAGAGCGGTGCCCACCCGCACGAAGGTGGCCCCTTCCTCGACGGCGATCTCCAGGTCGTGGGACATGCCCATGGAGAGGTGGGGGAGGTCGGGGCAATACTCGAAGAGTAATTTGCGGAGACCCGCGAAGGTCCGCCGGATGAGGCCGGTGTCGTCCGTGAAGGGGGCGATGGTCATCAGTCCCAGGAGCTCCAGGTTTTCCGCCTCCCGGGCCAGGTCCAGGAGCCTGCCGAAGCCCTCGGGAGCCACGCCGTGCTTGGTCTTTTCGCCCGAGAGGTTGACCTCCAGGAAGATCCCGGGCCGGCGGCCTTCCTCGCCGGCCGTCCGGTCCAGGTGGAGGAGGAGTCGTTCCGATTCCACGGAGTGGATGTAGCGGGCGACCCGGACGCACTTGCGGGCCTTGTTGCGCTGGAGGGGGCCGATGAAGTGCCAGACCGGGGGATCGGCCCCCAGGATCTGTGCCTTGGCGGCCAGCACGGGAACCCGGCTCTCCCCGAGTTCTTC
>CAYQBW010000190.1:0-5922 GCA_964415725.1 uncultured Planctomycetia bacterium | reverse complement strand
TCCTTGTAGGCCATCAGGCCCAGGTAGTACCAGGCCATGGGCTCCATGTTGGTGCGGATCGAGGCCGCCTTTCCCTGGAGGTTCTGGTGAGCGGGGATGTATTTCTCAAGGTAGTCCTTGAGGATCCGCTTGGCCGTGGCGTAGTCCTTTTTCTCCATGTAGACCTTGGCCTTGGTGACCAGGGCCTCCTCGTAGTAATCCGAGGTCTGCTTGATCAAGGCAAGCTTGGCCAGGGCCCGGTCGTATTCCTTCTTGGAAAGGAGATCCTTCGCGGCGGTCAAGTTGATGTAATCCCCGGCCCCGGGGAAGTAGATCTGAATGATCCGGGCGGAATAGTCCATGAGGGGCTGGGCCATGGACTTGGATGCGGCGGGCAACCTGGCCTTGAAGACAGAAGCCACCTGCTGGCACCGGACGGCAACGTCCTTGACCAGGTTCTGGTAATTGGCGCCGGAGTCCAGTCTCCCGAAGAGCTCGCACCCCGTCCCGTAGGCGTAACTCGCGTCGGCCAGACGGCCCAGGTCGGTCAGAATACGGCCCAAAAGCTTGTAGGTCTTCAGCCCATACTTGGTCTTCTGTTCCGCCGTCTTCAGGTTGCGGAGGGTCTTCTTCACGTTGGCCAGGGCCTTGAAGGGGTTTCCCGAGCGGAAGCTTCCCTCGGCGGCCTGGTAGAGCAGGTCAGGGTCCAGGGCCACCTGGCCTTGCTGGATGGTGAGGATGTGGTTGATGAGCTTCTGGGCTTCCGTGCGGATATACGAAGTCCCCGCCAGGTCCGCCACCTCCTTGCAGACCTTCAACGACTTCTGGAGCAGGGCGGGGACTCCTGAAGCGACCAGGGCCTTGGCGTACTCCAGGCGGGCCAGGAGCCCGTAAGGCTTGGAAGGCTTGACGTCCTTGAGTTGGGACATCCGGGCGATCATTTCCTCGCCCGCCTTTATGGCCTCGTCCGTCTTCTGGAGCTTGTTCAAAAGGCGGATCTGGTTGTAGTAGGCCTCCTCCATCACCGTGACGAGGATGGGGACGATGTTGGGGTCGGGGGGGTTGTCCTTGCTGGTGAGAGTGTCCCAGATGCTGTCCTTCGTTCCGGCGAAGTCGCTCAGGGCGTCCTCCACGTTCCCTTCCATTTCCGAGCACTGGGCGTAGAGGATGAGGCAGTGGGCCCCGGCGGGGGTGTCGTCGCCTACTTCATAGATGAAGTTCTCCAGGGTGTCCTTCGCCATCTCCAGGCGGGTCTTCCTCTGGGTCTCGTTCTGGGCCACCGTGGCCCAGGCCTTCTGGAGTTCTCCCAGGTGCATCCAGGCCAGGTAATAGGAATTCTTTGCCTGGGGATCGGTCCTCCGGGCTTCCTCCAGGGCGCTCTTGGCGTCGTTGCAGGCCTTGATGGCTCCCCGGTAGATCTTGTCCGCCTTCAGGCGCAGTTCTTCCTTCTTCTGGGGATCCGTCGCCTCCTCGATAAGGGCGCTGATGACCTGGCCGTAATTCAAGGCCGCCTTGGCGTAGAGCATCCGGGCCTGGTTTGCGATGTCCTTCCCCTTGAAGCGGCTCAGGACGTCCTCGATCTTGGCAGTGGCCTCTTCGTAGTATTGAATCTTCTTTTCGACCTTCGGCATGGCCCGGGCGGCCTGGATCAGAAGGTCGCATTTCTCCAGGTTGATCCGGTCGATGTCCTCGGGAGAAAGGTCCTTGCGCTTGAGGAGATCCTCAAGGACCTGGTTTCCCAGGCCGACGAAACCGAATTCAGACGCCAAGCCCTTGGCGAATTCGATCTCCCTGGCAATGGCCTTTTTCTGGGTCCGGGCGGGGGCCCCGGCCAGGAGAAGAACCCCCGCAAGTCCCAGGATCATGGTCCTTTTCATGGAACCCTTCCTCGTTTTCCCGATGACCTTTTGATTTTCTTTTTCGCAAAGGGGGAGGGATTCGAGGCCCTCCCCCGGGTTTCCGTCACTCCCCTTCCGTCAGGGTAGGCTCCATTTCGGGAGGAATCACGATGGAAGCCCGCAAGAGGATGATGATCTTCTTGTGGGACCGGTAGGTTCCCTTCCGGGAGAACAAGAATGAAATAATGGGCAGATCCTGGAGGAAGGGAACACCGGACCTGTAATCCTGCTTGTCCGAAATCTTCATTCCCCCCAGAAGGAGGGTCCCGCCGTCGGGGATGGTCACGGTGGTCCGAACCCTCTGGATCTGGAGCTTGGGCTGCTGGATGGTGATGGCCTGTCCGACGCCCAGGGTGGTGGTATAGGTTGGGATGGGGAGGGTGAGCTGGGCTAGGGTGGGCCTCAATTCCATGGTGATGAACCGGCGGTCGGCGCTCACCACGGGGTGGACGTCCAGGACCACGCCGTCCGAGACCACCGCCACCACCGGGTTGGCAACGGCCGCGGCCTGGGCGATCTCCACGTCGAAATCCTTCACGTAGGAGATCTGGTGGGTGAGTGTGATGTTGGCCCTCTGGGAATTGAAGACCAGGATGTTCGGGGCGTTGATCTGCTCCACCCTCTCCCTCTTGGAAACGGCCCTGAGAATGGCCTCGATCTCGGTGTCGTCCAGGTAGGTGTATTGGAGGGAGAGGCCCCCGGCGTTGCTCATGTGGTCCCGCTTGGATCCCAGGGCCATGTCGAAGAGGTTCTCCGTCCGGCCCATGTAATCCCCGTCCCTGCCGTTGTCGTAGAAGATGCCCGGCTCGGTGCCCGTTCCCGTGGGCCCCGGGGTGGACGGGGAGATCCCCGTTCCGAAATCATCGAAGCGGGCCGAGGGACGGGGCCTCTTCTTCTGGAGGCCCTTGCCGGGAACCCCCCTGGATGCGTCGTCGCCCAGTCCTCTCAGGTCCACGCCGATTTCCTCGAGGAACTTGTCCTCCACCTTGAGGAAGCGGGCCTCGATATTCACCAGGATCCCGATGTTGATGCGCAGGTCCGAAAGAAGCTTCTTGATCCTGTCGTGCACCTCCTTGGTGCAACGGGCGATGATCACGCCGTTGCCGTGCAGAGAGATGCTGGCGCCGGGCATATCGAAGGCGTTGGGAATCCCGATGTTCTGGGTGATCGTGTCGATGAGGGTGTCGCCCTCCATCACGATGGGCTGGGCCTCGGGAATTTCCGGTTCAGGTGGCTGGGCCCCGGGAGGGGTGATGTAGATCTCCCGGCCCACGAAGTTCTGGAGCTTGGCCACCAGGTCGCGGACCTCGTAGAACTTGGTGTAGACCCGGCCCACGTTCTCTTCGGCCGTGATGATCTGGACCACCCCGTCCTCCACCTTCCACCTGAGGGAGGGCCTGAGCCTGGTGATCAGGTTCAGGGCCTTGGCTACGGGCATCCTGGGGAAGTGGACGTTGGTCAGGGTCGTTTCCTCCGGGTCCAGCTCCCGCACCTTGGGGCTGATGTAGAAGTTGACCTCCGTCACGGTCTGGAGGTAGCGGACCCAGGAATCCAGCTCGGCGTCCTGGAAGGAATACTCGGCCATGGTGGAGTTGAGCTTGTCCAGGACGGCCTGGTCCTCCACGGAGACCTGGCTCTGTTCCACCTGGAAGGTCTCGATGGGCTTCCTCTTGAGGACATCCCGCCAGTGGCGCTTGTCGAAGACCACGCTCTCCGTCTGGGGGATGTCGGCGTGCATCAGGTCATCGAAGGTTTTGGCCCACTCCGCCTTCCAGCGCCTCTCAAAGGTGACTTTGTTGTTCTCGTGCCTGGCGTCCTGGGTGACCTCGAGAAGCTTCCGCGCCGCCTGGTTCCCCGGGTCGATCTGGAGGAGGAGTTCCAGGTTCTTGGCGCAGTCGTCGTAGCGCTTGGCCATGAAGGCGATGTTGGCCTGTTCGAAAAGCCGGCGGACCTTGTGAAGTTTCCGAATGGCCTGCTCCTGCTCTCTTTCCTTGAGCTTCGCCTTGGCCTGGGCGGCCAGAAGGGCGGCCTCGGCCTTCTTCCTGTCCAGGACGGCCTTTTGGATCGCCGCTTTCTTGGCCAGGACCTTCTTTTCCAGCTCGCTGTTCTTCTGGATATAGGGGTTGTAACGAATCGCCAGGAGGGCGTCCTCGCACCGTTGGATGGCCTCGTCGTAGTTCTTGTTGTTGAGGGCCAGGTCGGCCTTGATGAGGAGTTCTTCCACCAACATCCGGGTTTTTTGGATCCGCGCCTTGGCCTCGTCGGTGAAGCGCTTCTGAACCATCTCGGCCGTTTCCGGGCGCTCGCCCAGGAGGGCCGCCATCTTCCTCAGGAAGTCCCGGGCCTCCCTGTTGTTGGGATCCACTTCAAGGGCGGAGGCGGCGAATTTCTTGGCCTGCTCGTAGTCTCCCAGGTCGAAGGCCGCTCGGGCCTGCTTCATGTAGGCTGTGGTGAGGAACCGCCGTTTTTCCTCGATGGTCTTCAACAGGGGGGGAATGCCTCCCTGCTGGTTCTTGGCCTGGGAGGAGGCAGTCTTCCCCGGGCCGCCGGCCTTGGCCTTCCGGGTGAGGGAAGGGGTCTGTCCCGCTTCTTCCACGGCGCCGGTTCCGCCGCAGGCGGCCAGCAGGATGGAAGCGAGGACTGCGAGAAGGGTGCAAGCGCCGAAGGTCGATTTCTTCATGCTCCTACCAACCTTTTCCTTCGGGTCCAGGTCGCGACTGGGCGGAAGGACACAGGGTCCGGGAAGAATGGTGACGGAAACCCGGAAAGCCGGAAGTTCCCCAGGGGGCGAAGGCTTCACCCCGGGGAAAGAACGGTCCTTTCCTCCGGGATCCTTTCCATTCATGGGGAATGGGGGCTTCCTTCAAAGGCCAGGTTTCCAGGGCACCATCCTCCAATATCCTGCATCGCCGGCACATCGCCGGTTTTTCTCTCGCCATGATCCCACCCTGGCTCGGGAAAACCGGCTTGGACCCGTGCTGTCTCCGGGCTCAACGCGCTCCTTTGCCATAGAAGGGATGGGCCCAAGTGTAACAGCTTTTCGAAACCCGTTGCCCCCAAGCTTTCCGCGTGGAGGGCGGGCCTTGTTCCGCCGGTCTTCTCCGGAGTCCGGAGCGTGGAAGCCGAGGAAGGTAGCAGAGGGCTGGGATCAAGTCAACGAATCCTTTGGCCCGAGGCCCGGGGATTCATCCCCCCCCGGCGCCCCCTCTCCCGGGGGTCATCCCGGCCAGGGCCATGGCCAATTTCAGGTCCTCCCAGGCCCCTCTCTTGGCGGATGGATTTCTCAATAAGAAGGAGGGGTGCCAGGTCACGACCAAGGGGATTCCCTGGAACGTCCTGGGTTTTCCCCGGAGTACATTCAAGGGAAGTCCCGTGCGCAGGAGGGCCGAGGCGGCCACGCGCCCCAGGCAGACCAGGACCTTGGGCCGGACCGTCCGGATCTGGCGCACCAGGAACTCCCAGCAGGCTTCCACTTCGTCGGGCTCGGGATCCCGGTTCCCCGGGGGGCGGCATTTCACCACGTTCGTGATGTAGACACGGGTCCTGGGAATGCCGATCCCCTTCTCGATCATGGCCGTAAGCAATTCCCCCGCCGGCCCCACGAAGGGTTTCCCTTGCTGGTCTTCCACGGCTCCCGGCCCTTCCCCGATGAACATGAAGGGCGGCTCCAGGGGGCCTTCCCCGGGAACGGCTTTCCTCCGGACCTGTCCCAGGCGGCAGGCCCGGCAGGTCCGGATCTCTTCGTAGAGTTCTTCCAGCCCGGAGGGTCCTTTCCCGGCCCGAATCCTCCTGGGCGGAGTCAAGGCCTTCAGGTCCGCCAGGCTTTCCGGGGAAAGGAGAGGGCACCCTTCGCCCAGGACCTCCGCCCATTCTTCCAGGAATTTCTCCAGGGTGGCCGTGGAGAGGAAGGGTTCCTCGGCCTCCCGGGGCACCTGGTCCTTCTCTTTCCCTGGGTTTTCCCGGTTCATTCCCAATGGTAGCCTCACGTTCCGTAGATCCGGCCCAGAAGTTTCTCTCCCCGGGTCCCCGTGATCACCACCTGGAC
>CAYQBW010000189.1:0-5930 GCA_964415725.1 uncultured Planctomycetia bacterium | reverse complement strand
GCCAGGAGAGGACGACTTCCAGGTCCCTCAAGGTTCGAACCGGTTCGATCCTCGTGCCCGTCATGGCCGGCGCTCTCTCTCTCGGGAGAAAAGGGCCATTTTCCTCAAACCCCCATGGTTGACAACCTTTGCGAAGAATTCCTAAGATTTGGGCTCCTGACCCGGATCCTTCAGGTGAAGGCCGGCCTCGGCCGAACCTGGTGGGATCCTCCGGGTCTACATTGTGGAGCCCGGGAAAAAAGTGGGGTCCCCCCACTTTTTTTTCGTCTCCCGGAAAAGAGCCCGCTGGGTGCGAACATGGGACTGGAAACTGAAATCCTCCGATACATCGAGGTTCTCCACAGGGAGAAGGACATCGACAAGGAAATCCTCTTCGAGGCCCTCGAAGAGGCCTTGGCGGCGGCCATCCGCCGGAAATACGACCTGGACGAGGAGGTGGTGGAAGTCCACATCGACAGGGAGACGGGAAAAGTCCAGTCCGATTTCGAGTTGGACCTGGCCGACCTGGGGCGGATCGCCGCCACGACGGCCAAGCAGAGGCTTCTCCAGAAGCTGAGGGAAGCGGAAAGGGACGTGCTCTACGAGGACTTCGAGTCCCGCATGGGCACCCTGGCGAACGGGACGGTCCAGCGCTTCGAAGGGGACAACGTAGTCATTTCCATCGGCAAGGTGGAGGGCATCCTTCCCCGCAAGGAGAGGGTGCGGGGAGAGAACTACCACGTGGGCGACAGGATCCGCTGCCTGGTGAGGGAAGTCCGGAAATTCGGGCCCAAGATCAAAGTAGTCCTCTCCCGGGCCAACCCGGACCTGGTCAGGCGGCTTTTCGAATTGGAGGTCCCTGAGATCGCCGACGGGATCATCGAGATCAAGTCCGTCGAGCGGGAGCCTGGATACCGCACCAAGCTGGGGGTGCTTTCCCACGATCCCAAGATCGACTGCGTCGGTGCCTGCGTGGGGGTCCGGGGAACCCGGATCAAGTCCATCATCGACGAGCTCAACGGGGAGAAGATCGACGTCATCCCCTGGGACGACGACCCGGAGACCTTGATCGTCAACGCTCTCAAGCCGGCGACGGTCTCCTCCATCACCCTGGACAGGGACAACCGGAAGGCCCTGGTGATCGTCGACGAAGACCAGCTCTCCCTGGCCATCGGAAGAAGGGGCCAGAACGTGCGCCTGGCCTCGCGCCTGGCCCGGTGGGAGATCGACATCATGACCCGGGAGCAACTGGAGGCCTCCGCCGGGGCCGGGCACGCCTCGCCCCCACCGGAGGAAGAAAGCGCTGGATCGGAGGAAGCCGGCCGGGAGGGGATGGCGCCCCAGGGCTCCATGGGGGATGATTCCCCTCTCCAAAACGGCGCCGAAGGGGATTCCTCCAGGGAGGGGGCCGAATAGGCCCACCCCGCGGGGGCGCCCCGGCATCGGGAAACATACGGTAAGGACAAGGAACTGGACTTCCCTTCTCCGCGGAACAGAAGAGAGGGAAAGAGAACATGGGGTGAAAGCCCCGGTCATTTGAAAGCGCGGGTGAAACGTTGGCGAAGAAGCGTGTCCGTGATCTTGCCAAAGAAATGGGCAAGACCAGCCGCGAGATGGTGAAGATCCTCAAGGAATTGGGGTTCGACAAGGTCAAGACCGCCCAGACCACCCTGGACGACGCCGACATCATCCAGATCCAAGCGCGCCTCGAAGTCTACGGGATGATTCCCGCTTCCAAGGAGGCCCCTTCCAAGGAATCCGCCAAGGCGGAGGAGAAGGGAAAGGCCGAAGAGGCCTCCGTGGCCGTGAAGTCCCCCGAAACCCCTGGCGAAAAAAAACCCCCTGTCCGGGAAGAACCGGAGGCGCCCGCCAAGGTGGAGGAGGAAGAAAAAGCCGCCCCCGCCGAGGCTGCCCCCACGGCAGAGAAAGAGGAAGCTCCCCGGGAAGCCTCCCAGGCGCCGGCGGAAGAGAAAGCCCCCGCCCAGGCCGAGGCTGCTGGCGGCGGAAAGACATCCCGGGAGCCCCCCCCCTCTTCCCAGGTCCCCCAGGTGGAGGAAAAGGTCGAAAAGGCAGGGGAAGAAGAGAAGGTCGCCCAGATGGGCGCGGCCCCAGGCGCATCGGGATCTCCCCAGGCCCCTGCCGCCAAGGCGGGGGGGTCCGCCCGGGCGGAGACGACCCAGAAGGCCGAGACTCCGCCGGCGCGCCGGAGACTTCGTCCCAAGAGGAAAGGGGCCCAGATCCTGGGACGCATCGAGCTTCCCCAGGAGGTTCGGAGCGACGCCGCCCGCCGGTCCCGGCCCCTCTCGGAGGTGGAAGCCGAGAGAAACCTCCGGGAAAGAGCCCTCCAGAACATCCGCACCCGGGCGGCCCGCTCCCCCGTGGGAGGCGGAAGAGGAGAGCCTCACCGGGGCGGCCGCCACGGCGCGGGCCGAGGCGGCGGGGGCGCCGGGACGGCCTGGCCGGGCTTCGGTCGCCGCCAGGCGAGCGGCAAGGGCAAACTTCTCCCCAAGAAGAAGACCACCGTCGCTCCCTCTCCCACGGTGGACCCCTCCAAGCCCGTGGTGGTTTCGCCCCCTGTTTCGGTGAAGGACCTCTCCCAGGCCCTGGGCATCAAGGTGAGCGATCTCTTGCGGGTCCTGATGCTGGACCTCAAGGTGACGGCCCAGATCAATTCCTTCCTGGAGAATCACGTAGTGGAGCTGGCCGCCGAGGCCCTGGGCCGGAAGGTGGTCTTCAAAGAGACCCACGAGACCGAGGAAGACCTTCTCCAGGAAATCCAGGGAAAGTCTTCGAAGCCGGAGAACCTGGTTCCCCGCCCGCCCATCATCACAGTCCTCGGGCACGTGGACCACGGCAAGACCTCCCTCCTGGACCGGATCCGGGAGGCCAACGTGGCGGAAGGCGAAGCCGGTGGGATCACCCAGCACATCGGCGCCTACCGGGTGGTCACCGAGAAGGGCCAGGAAATCACCGTCATCGATACACCCGGCCACGAGGCCTTCACCCAGATGCGGGCCCGGGGCGCCCAGGTCACGGACATCGCCGTCCTGGTGGTGGCCGCCGACGACGGGGTGATGCCCACGACGGAGGAAGCCATCAACCACGCCAGGGCCGCCGAGGTCCCGATCGTGGTGGCCATCAACAAGGTGGACAAACCGGGGGCGAACCCCATGCGGGCCATGCAGCAGCTGGCCAGCCTGGGGCTCAACCCGGAGGAATGGGGCGGCACCGTGGGAATGGTGCAGACCTCCGCGGTGACGGGCCAGGGGATCCCCGAACTCCTGGACCGGATCATCCTGGAGGCCGAGGTCCTGGACCTCAAGGCCGACCCCACCCTTCCGGCCCAGGGCACCGTGCTGGAAGCCAAGCAGACCCCCGAGGAGGGCACGGTGGTGACCTTCCTCGTGCAGAACGGATCCCTGAAAAAGGGCGACAACGTGCTTTGCGGGGCCACGGTGGGCCGGATCCGGCTCATCAAGGACGACATGGGGAGAACCGTCCCCAAGGCGGGCCCCTCCTGGCCGGTGCAGGTCGTGGGACTTCCCGAACTTCCCGAGGCCGGGGAAAAGTTCTACGTGACCAAGGACCTGAAGAAGGCCAAGGAGGTCGCGGAAAAGAGGAAGGAACAGGAGAGGGAAAAACGCCTCGCCGAAAAGAGCATCGTCACCCTGGAAACCCTCTCGGAACAGCTCAGGAAGAAGCAGATCCAGACCCTGAGAGTGATCCTCAAGGTGGACGTAAAGGGATCCCTGGAGCCCTTGAAGCAGTCCATCACGGAGCTCAAGCACGAAGAGGTGGACGTGGAGGTCCTGCACGCCGCCGTGGGCGCCGTGACCGAGGCGGACGTGGACCTGGCGGAGGCCTCGGGGGCCATCATCTTCGCCTTCAACGTCCAGGCCGACGAACTGGCCCGCGCCAAGGCCGACGAGAGGGGCGTCCAGATCGCATACTTCGAAGTGATCTACGAAGTCATCGAGGCCGTGAAGAACGCCATCGAGGGCAAGCTCAAGCCCATCGAAAAGGAGATTCACCTGGGCAAGGCCGAGGTGCGGAAGGTCTTCAAGTTCCAGAAGCGCTCCATCGCGGGCTGCATCGTCCAGGACGGCCTGGTCCAGAGGAACGCCCAGGTCCGCCTCCTCCGGGAGGGCAAGGAGATCTTCAAGGGCAGGCTCTCCTCCCTGAGAAGGGAGAAGGACGACGTCCGGGAGGTCAAGGCCGGTTTCGAATGCGGTCTCATGCTGGACGGCTGGGACGACATCCGGGAAGGCGATATCCTGGAGTTCTTCGAGGTCCAGCTCGAGAAGAGAACCCTGTAGGTCCGGCGGGCCGGGGACCGCCGGGGAGCGGGAAGGCATGATGCGGATCGGCATCCTCCAGTTTTCCTTGACCATCCGTTGGGCCCGGAGCCTGAAGGACAAGAGGCAGGTTGTGAAATCCCTCAAGGACCGGCTGAGAAACCGGTTCAACGTCTCCGTGGCGGAGATCGAGGACCAGGATCTTCCCCAGACGGCTACGCTGGGAATCGTGATGGCGGGAAACGACGGCCGTTACATCAACGGAGCCCTGGACAAGATCCTGAACATTCTCAGGGAATACCCCGAGGCGGACCTGGAAGCCCACAGTATCGAGGTCCTTTGAAACACGAAAAGAGGCGCTTATCGTCATGGTGAACCCCATCCGACTGAAGAAGCTGGAGAGCCTGGTCAAGCAAAGGGTGGCGGTCCTGCTCTCCCAGGAACTCTCCGATCCCAGGGCCGCCTTCATCACGGTCACGCGGGTCAAGATCGACAAGGAGATCCAGGTCTGCAAGATCTACTACTCCGTCCTGGGCGACGAAAAGCAGAAGAACCTGACGGCCCACTTGCTTGAGCACGCCAAGGGACACATCCGCAGCGCCGTGGCCAGGGTGCTCCACACACGCAAAGTCCCGGAAATCCGGTTCCAATACGACGACTCCGTGGAAGGCGCGCTTCGCCTGGACAAGATCATCGACGAAGCGGCCCGGGAGGCGAGAGACCTGGAGAACCGGCTCAAGGAGGAAGACCCAGGGAAGGAGGAGGACGCGGGTCTTCAGGGAGGGGAGGAGAAGGAAGAAGACAAGAAAGAGTAGGGGGCCCATGAAGCACGCCGGAATCGCCGTCCTGTTCCTGGTCTCCCTTTCCCCCCTCTCAGCGCAGGAGACCCCGGCGAAACCGGCCCCCGACAAAGCGCGGCTCCTCCTGGCCAGGGCGATCCGGCGAAAGACGCGCCTGGAGGCCTACGGCTTCGAGGGACGTATTCTCATCCCCGAAACCCCAGGAGGGGCCAATCCCTTCCCGGCGCCCTTCTTCCTCAGGGGCCTCCGCCCGACCGGCAGGGAGGTGAAAGGCCGGGCCTGGTCGAACGGGCTCGTGACCTTCACCCTGGATGGAGGGGGCCCGGCCGTAATGAAGGGTGGGTTCATCCTCTACAAGGAAGGGGAGAACGCCTGGAGACTCCGGCTCGGCACGGGAAGGAAGGGGGAGCCCCTCTGGTGGCTTCCCGATCCCAACCGGTTGCTCAAAGAGATCCTGGCCTCCCGGCCCGAGGCGAAAATCGTCCGGAATGAAACACTGAACCAACGCCCCGTGCGGGTCCTCCAGGTGGTCCTGGAAAAGAAGGCCGCCCAGGACCTCTTCCTTTCCCATCTTCTTCCCGACCCCACCCAGGCTCCTCTCCCGGGAGGAAGGGGGCAAGTGGTCTTTCTCGTGGGCTCCGCCATGGGGTCCAAGGTCCCTAAGGACCTGCGGTACGAACTCTTGTTCTGGATCGAGCCGGGAAGGGCCGCGATCCGAAGGCTCCAGGTGAAGGCCACGGCCTCGCCCAAGGGGTTCATGGGAGGAAGAGTGAGAATCCAGATCCGCGGAGGAAACCCCGCCCCCCGGACGGGGAAGAAGAAGAAGAAGAAAGAAGTCTGCCGGGTGGACCTGGTG
>CAYQBW010000188.1:0-5941 GCA_964415725.1 uncultured Planctomycetia bacterium | reverse complement strand
GTCTTCCGCCATCTGTGAAAAAGCCGGGAAAAGAGAGAAGAGCGGGGGATTGTCAGGTTTTCCCGGAAAGAACCGGAATAAGGCGGAGGGCTTTCCGGGGAACCTGTCTGTGAAGAAAAAGGAATGATAGTTTTCCGGCCTGGAACCATCAAGCCCTGGGGGAAGGTTCTGCGCCGGCCCGGAAAAAAGGCCTTTCCCCGGTGAGATTCTGGAGGGAGGGTGTGAAGGTCCGGCCCTGCGGAAGGCGGATCAATCCCAGATTCCGAACTCCGCGCGGATTTCCTCGGAAGCGTCCGTGGCGGGGTCCCAGGGCGGGTCCCAGACGAGTTCCACCTCCGCCTCCTCCACGCCTTCCAAGCCCAGGAGGGCCAGCCTGCAGGATTCCACGATTTCCGGGCCCATGGGACACATGGGGGAGGTCAAGGTCAGGTAGACCTTGTATCCCTTTCCCGAGGACAGGGGGACCACTCCCCGGACCAGGCCCAGGTCCACGATGGAGAACCCGATCTCCGGGTCCTCCACCCGCGCCAGGGCCTCCCGCACTTCCGGGGAGGGAAAGGCGGCTTCCCTCACGTTTCCTTCTCCTTTTCCAGGAGGGCCTCCAGGAGGGTCACCCAGGGCAGGAGGGCGCACTTGATCCGGACCGGGAACTTCCGGACCCCCGTAAGGGCCTCCAGGTCTCCCATGTCGATCTCCCCCGGCCCGGTCTCTCCCTTGAGGGCCCCCTTCATCCGGCGGGCCACACGGCCCGCCTCTTCCAGGGTGAGCCCTTCCACCATTTCAGCCAGGATGGACCCGGAGGCCGTGGAGACGGCGCATCCCCGCCCCCGGACGCCCACCTTGACGATTCTTCCCTCCTCGACCTGGAGATCCAGGCCCACCTCGTCGCCGCAGGAGGGGTTGGCTCCCTCGGCGTGGATGTCCACCCGCTCCAGGGGTTCCCGCCCCCGGGGGTTCTTGTAGTGGTCCATGACCACGTCCCTGTAGAGATCGTCCAGGTTCACCCTTGGAAATACCTCCTTGCCTCCAGGATGCCTTCCACCAGGGCGTCCACGTCCTCCTCGAGGGTGTAGATCCCGAAGGAGGCCCGCGCCGAGGAAGGGATCCCGAGAATCCGGTGAAGGGGTTGCGCGCAGTGGTGCCCGGCCCGGACGGCCACGCCCATCCCGTCCAGGAAGGTGGCCAGGTCGTGGGGGTGGACAAGGGGGTCGTGGAAGCTCACAAGACCCACCCGTTCCTCCGGGTTTGCGGGCCCCAGGATCTCCAGCCCCTCCAGGGAGGAGAGGCGTTCAAGGGCATATTCCGTGAGTTCCACCTCGTGCCGCCTCACCCGGTCCAGGCCGATCTCCTCCAGGAGGTCCAGGGCGGGAGGAAAAGCCGCGGCCGCAGCGACGTTGGGCGTTCCCGCCTCGAAGCGGTGGGGAACCTCGGCCCAGGTGGCCCGGTCCAGGTGGACCGCCTCGATCATCTCGCCGCCTGTCTCCAGGGGCTCCAGCCGTTCCAGGACCCGGGGTTTCCCCACCAGGAACCCGAGCCCCATGGGGCCGTAGCACTTGTGGGCCGAAAAGGCCAGCAGGTCCGCCCCGGTCTCTTCGAAGGAGAGGGGAAGCCGGCCCGCGGCCTGGGCGGCGTCGACCACCACCAGGGCCCCGGCCGACCGGGCATGCCGGGCGATTTCGGCAAGGGGCGGAATCGTTCCCAGGACGTTGGATGCGGCCGAAAGGGCCACGATCCTGGTCTTGGGCCCCAAAAGTCCGGGGAGCGCCTCCAGGTCGAGGCGTCCCATCCGGTCCAGGGGAATATGCTTGAGGGCGGCGCCGGTCCTTTCCGCGACCTGGATCCAGGGAACCAGGTTGGCGTGGTGCTCCATGACGGTGATGAGGATTTCGTCACCCGGACCGAGGAGACGGGCCGACCCCAGGGCCGCCAGGTTGAGCGCGGCCGTGGCGTTCCGGGTGATCACCACCCCCCGGGGGTCGGCGCCCAGGAAAGCGGCCACCCTGCGCCGGCAGCCCTCGTAGGCCTCCGTGGCCCTTCCCGCCAGGTCGTAGAGGCCCCGGTGGACGTTGGCGTTGGATTCCCGGTAAAAACGGGCCTCGGCGGCGATCACCCTCTCCGGTTTCTGGGTCGTGGCGGCGCTGTCCAGGTAGACGAGCCTTCTCTTGCCCTCCTTCCCGGAAAGGAGGGGGAACTCCCGGCGCACCTTCCCCGGGTCCAGCTCCGCCCCGGCGGCCATCTTCAATCCTCTTCCTCCAGGTCCACTTCCACCTCCCCTCCTTCCAGGATTCGCACGGGAAAGGTGCGGAGGGGGACGGCGGCCGGCATGCGCAGAACGGCCCCCGTGCGGAGGTCGAACCGGGCTCCGTGGCGGGGACACTCGATCCGGGTCCCTTCCAGCTCTCCTTTCTCCAAGGGGGCGTCGGCGTGGGTGCACCGGTTCTCCACGCAGTAGACCTCTCTTTGTCCCACCCTGACCAGGAGAAGTTCCTTTCCCCCGGCGCGGAGGGCTCGTTTTCCGCCGACGGGAAGGTCTTCCAGGTTTCCGACTCCAAGGTATTCCGCCATTTTCAGGCCTCCGTTCTCTCGATCCTCTCCTTGAGAATCTTCTCAACGGTATCCCTCGAGGAGGGGGGGATCCTGTCCAGGGAGGCGCGGAAGAATCCGCCCACGTAGAGCCGGAGAGCCTCCCGCCGGGAAAGCCCGCGGCTCTCCATGTAGAAGATCTCTTCTTCAGGGACCGGCGAGGCCGCCGCCCCGTGGGAACAGCGGACATCGTCGGTAAGGATCTCCAGTTCCGGGATGGTCTCGGACCGGGCCTTCCGGGAGAGGAGAAGCGTGCGGGCCTCCTGGAAGGCCTCCGTGCCGGGGCATCCCTCCTCGATCCGGATGAGCCCCGTGTAGACCGCCCGGGACTCCCCCGCCAGGACCGCCCGGATGTCCATGTCCGACCGGGTCTCCCCGGCAAGGTGCCGGTGTTCCGTATGGTGGTCCACGTGGGCCTTCCCCTCAGTCAGTGTGAACCCGGCCATCTCGCTCCTCGCTCCCTTGCCCGAAAGAAGGGCCCCCAGGTCGGCCTTGAAACAATCTCCTCCGAGTGTGGCGAAGAGGGTGAAAAGCTCGGCTTCCTTTTCCAGGGAAGCCCTCTGGGTGAGGTGCCCGGATACTCCCTTTTCCCAGGTCTGGAAGAGAAACCAGGAGAGGGAGGCGCCTTCCTCGAGGAAGAGTTCGGTGACCGAGACCACCTTTGCTCCCGCCTTCCCCCCGGAGTGTTCCTCCACGACCGTCGCCTTGGAGCCCCGCCCGGCCCGGACGGCGATCCTGGGAAGCCTGGCCCCCCGGCCCGCCGGGACCTGGATCCGGATGGGCTCCTCCAGGACCACCCCGGGAGGGATCTCCAAAAGAAGGCCCGCGTTCCAGAAGGCCCCGTTCAAGGCTTCCATGAGGCCCATCTCGGGAGGCACGAGTCCTCCCAGCCGGCTTCGCGTGGGCGGGACTTGGGCCAGGGGAAGGATCCGAAGCCCCTTCTTCTCGGCCTCGTCCCCCGGGCGGACCAGGGGAGGCCGGCCCGGGAGAATCCGGAGGAAAGGTTCTCCTCCGGGAGGGATCCTTTCTTCACCCGGCTCGGGATCTCTTTCGGGGGGGGCGCCGGGAAGGAGCCGTTCGGGCCGGGTATACCTCCACAGGTGGGCCACGTCGCCGGGAAGGGGCGTGGCCGAAAAGACCTCCAGGGCCCTCCCCCGGAGGGCCGTCACCGCACGGAGTTCGTCCATCCGGCGGGCTTGCTCCCCCAGGATCTCCGGGCGGAAGATGTCTTTGACCGCAGGGGCCGCCGCGTTCGCCTCAACCAACGGATCCCTCCATCTCCAGGGCGATGAGCCGGTTCAATTCCACGGCATATTCCATGGGAAGCTCCCTGGTAAAGGGCTCGATGAACCCGTTGACCACCATGAGCCTGGCCTCGTCCTCGTCCAGTCCCCGGCTTTGGAGGTAGAAGAGCTGTTCCTCGGCCAGCTTGGAGACCCGGGCCTCGTGCTCCACCTGGACGTCCCTCTCCTCGACCTCCATGGTTGGATAGGTGTCCGACCGGGCCGAAGGGTCCAGGAGCAGGGCGTCGCACTCCACGTGGGTCCTGCAACGGCGGGCCCCCTTGTGGATCTTGACCAGGCCCCTGTAGCTGGACCTTCCCCGGCCCTTGGAGATGGACTTGCTTATGATGCGGGAGGTCGTGTCCGGGGCGGCGTGGATCATCTTGGCGCCCGCGTCCTGGTGCTGGCCGTCGCCGGCGAAGGCGATGGAAAGAACCTCCCCGTGGGCGCCCGGTCCCACCAGGTAGACCGAGGGGTATTTCATGGTGAACTTGGATCCCAGGTTTCCGTCCACCCATTCCACCACGGCCCCCTCGTGGGCCACGGCCCTCTTGGTCACCAGGTTGAACACGTTGGTGGACCAGTTCTGGATGGTGGAATAGCGGATCCGGGCGCCTTTTTTGGCGATCAGCTCCACCACGGCCGAGTGGAGGGAGTCGGTGGAGTAGACGGGGGCGGTGCAGCCCTCGATGTAGTGGACCGAGGAGCCCTCGTCGGCGATGATGAGGGTTCTTTCGAATTGCCCCATGTTCTTGGCGTTGATCCTGAAGTAGGCCTGGAGAGGGATCTCCACGTGGACTCCCGGAGGGACGTAAACGAAGGACCCTCCGGACCAGACGGCGCTGTTGAGGGCGGCGAACTTGTTGTCCGTGGGGGGGACGACGGTGGCGAAGTGTTCCCGGACCAGGTCCGGGTGTTCCCGGAGCCCGGAATCCATGTCCAGGAAGATCACGCCCAGGCGGGTAAGTTCCTCCTTGATGGAGTGGTAGACCACCTCGGACTCGTACTGGGCCGACACGCCGGCAAGGAATTTCCGTTCCGCCTCGGGGACGCCCAGCTTGTCGAAGGTCTTCTTGATCTTTTCCGGGACCTCCTCCCAGGAGGTCTGCATCCGGTCCTGGGCCCGGACGAAGTAGTGGATGGAGTCGAAATCCACTTCCCCCATGAGGGCCGTGTTTCCCCAGCGGGGCATGGGGCGGGCAAGGAAGTGCTCCAGGGCCCCGAGCCGGAACTCCCGCATCCAGTCCGGTTCCTCCTTGTACCGGGTGATCATCTCCACCACCTTCCGGTCGAGACCGGGAGGTGCCTTGAAGAGGTATTCTTCGGGATCGGCGAAGCCGTACCTCTCCCGGTAGTCCCGGTTGACTTCCTTCAGGCGGTCGTTCTTCATCCGTTCCCTCCCGCCGCCGCCGGGACCCCGATCCCTTCGTAGCCCTTGGCCTCCAGGATCTCCGCCAACTCCGGGCCTCCCGTCCTGGCGATCCGGCCTTCCACGAAGACATGGACCCTGTCGGGAGACACGTAATCCAGGATGCGCCGGTAGTGGGTCACCAGGAGGAGGCCCCGCTCCCCGTCCTCCATGAAGGCCCGGATTCCGCGGGCCACGACCCTGAGGGCGTCGATGTCCAGGCCCGAGTCGATCTCGTCCAGGAGGGCGAAGCGTGGTTTCAAAAGAAGGAGCTGGAGGATCTCGAGCTTCTTCTTTTCTCCCCCGGAAAAACCCTCGTTCAGATACCTTCCCGCGAATCCCCGCGGGATTCCCAGGGCTTCCAGGCCCCGGTTCAAATCCTTTCGGAATTCCTTCAAAGGGACTTCCTCCCCCCGGCGGGCCTTGAGGGCGGCCCGCAGGAAGGAGCCCACCGGGACTCCCGGGACCTCCAGGGGGTTCTGGAACCCCAGGAAGAGGCCCCTCCGGGCCCGCTCATGGGGAGGGAGCCCCTCCAGGCGGATTCCGTCCAGGAGAACCCGCCCTTCCAGCGGGTAGCCCGGGTGGCCGGCCAGGGCCTTGGCAAGGGTGGATTTTCCCGAACCGTTCGGCCCCATGAGGGCGTGGGTTTCCCCAGGCAGGATCTCCA
>CAYQBW010000187.1:0-5953 GCA_964415725.1 uncultured Planctomycetia bacterium | reverse complement strand
GGAATGGTAGAACCCCATGAGAAAATCCCTGGCGGGAAGGGTGGGATCCGGGCGGAAAGACACGGTTCCGGGTCTTCCCCGGCTGAACTGGACGTATCCCCAGCGCTCGGGGCGGTGCATGTCGATCACCCCGATGGGCGACCAGACCCAGTTGTCCTCGGGCCTGGCCACCTTGGGGATCTTCCGGTATTTCCCGCCGATGATGTCGTAGAGCCACTCCACCCGGGAGAAATCGATTCTCCACTGGTCGCCGTCTCCCGGCGGGCAGGGTGTGTGCCGGGCGTATTTGCGCAGGCCCTTCCAGGGAAAGGCGATCTCCACCGTCCAGGCCCGGTCCGTGTCGGAGGGGTCGTTGAGGGTGCCTTCCAGGCGGACCGCAGACCTCAAGCCCGGCATGTTGTCCCCCAGGTGCACCGGTCCGCCGTCCCGGTAGGGCCTCTCCAGCGTCAACTCCCAGATCGTATTCAAGGCGTTCATCTCGAACTCGTAGTAGAAATGGTTGTCCCCGTCGGGATCGATGAACACCTCGAAATCATTGTCGTGGAAGATCACGGCGTTCTTCTTCGTGATCGTCGCCACCAGGTGGGGCTCCTCCAGGCGGGCGGCCACGTAGAGACACTCGTCGTCCCAGAGCATCTTGGCCCGCGTGCGGAAGCGCGGCGCCGGCCGGGTCGGCCCCTCGATGTCGGCGAAGTCCTCCGTCCAGGGAACGGCCGCCCAGGAGGGCTCCTCCAGGCTTCCGTCCACCCGGATGGGCCCGGAGGCCCGGTAACAGACGTACCCCCTGGGCGTAATCTTCTTCATCCGGGCCCACTCCGAGGGCTTCTCCCCGGGCGCCGGCGGCGGGCATGCGCAGGCTGCAAGAATCCCGAGGAAGGCGAAAAACAGGGCGGGTTTCGTCACCGACATGGTTCCTCCTCTGGCCGGGCCCGGCGGAGGTTCATCTTTCCCGGGACGGGACAGGACACAAGAGAAAGCCCCCCAAGGCCCTGGAAATTCCCTCCTTGACAACCACGGGAGGGCCGTTTTTTTGTAGGAGGTTTTTTACCTGAAACAAGGTCGCCCTTCACCCATTCGAAAGAACATGCTCGAAGTCCACGCAAAAGCCACTCCTCCCCTGGATCCGGGGTTTCTGCCGGCCTCCCTCTGGAACCGGGCCTTCCGCGAAAAGGTCCGTGCCTCCGGGGAGGGAGTTCCCCTGGTGATCGCCCTGGAGAGGGACCAGGGCCGGGTCTCCCTCTTCCGGACCGAGATCCTCCCCCACAAAGGCTCCCACGTTCCCTTGAACCTCCGCTACGTGGAGCGGCTCCTCAAGACCCTTCTCTGGATCAAGGGAGGCTTCAAGGTGACCTTGGCCGGAGGCGACCCCGACCTGGCCGAGGAGATCCGAAAGGCCTACTCCCCGGGCGGACCGCGGGCCTTCGACGTGGAGATGATGGGCGGCGGGGGCTTCTACGACCCGCCCTTCCAGGTGGAACACCTCCCCCTGGAGAAGGCGCCGGATGAGAACGAGACGCCCCTGCCCATCGGGGGAAACCTGGAGGGCTGCAGGATCGGCTTCGACCTCGGCGGCTCGGACCGGAAGGGGGCGGCCCTGGTGGACGGCCAGGTGGTCTTCAGCGAGGAAATCCCCTGGGACCCTTACTTCCAGAAGGACCCGGAATACCACAGGGCCGGCATCCTGGACACCTTGCGCCGGTGCGCCGCCCGCCTCCCCCGGGTGGACGCCATCGGGGGGAGCGCCGCCGGGGTCTACATGCAGAACAAGGTCCGGGTGGCCTCCCTCTTTCGGGGCGTCCCGAAGGACCTCTTCGAGAAAAAGGTGCGCAACCTGTTCCTGGAGATCCAGGCCCAGTGGGGCGTGCCTTTCGCCGTGATCAACGACGGCGAAGTCGCCGCCCTGGCGGGGGCCATGGCCCTCGGGAAGGGGGACGTCCTGGGAATCTCCATGGGCACAAGCATGGCCGCGGGATACGTCAACGAGGACAGGCGGATCATGGGCTGGCTCGACGAGACGGCCTTCGTTCCCGTGGACTACAGGGAGGAGGCCCCCATCGACGAGTGGTCGGGGGACCTGGGATGCGGTGTCCAGTATTTCTCCCAGCAGGCCGTGGGGCGCCTGGGACCGGCCGCCGGGATCGAGCGGCCCGAAGGGGAAGGCCTTCCCGACTACCTGGTCCGCGTCCAGGAACTCATGGCCAAGGGAGACGAGAGGGCGGCCCGGGTCTACCGGACCATCGGGACCTGCTTCGGCTACGCTCTCGCCCACCTGAGGGAATTCATCCCCTTCCGGAACGTCCTGGTCATGGGACGGGTCACCAGCGGCGAGGGGGGAAGAATCATCATCTCCGGGGCGGCCGAGGCCTTGAAGGCCGATTTCCCGGAACTCCTGGAAACGATCAGCTTCCACGTGCCCGACGAGAAGACCAAGCGCCACGGCCAGGCCGTGGCGGCGGCCTCCCTGCCCTCTATTAAAAAAAAAGCGGATAAGCCCGGAAAAGGAGGGATGACATGGTCGAACTGAATCATCCCGCCGCGGACGTCTACGTCCCCGACGGAGTCTCCGAGGAGGAGGCCCTGGCCCGGACCACCCACCTGTGCGTGGGGGCCCACCAGGACGACATCGAGATCATGGCCTACCAGGGGATCGCCGCCTGTTACCAGAAGAAGGACGCCTGGTTCGCCGGGGTGACCGTCACCAACGGCTCGGGAAGCCCGAGGACGGGGATCTACGGGGATTTCACCGACGAGGAGATGATGGCCGTCCGCAGGGAGGAGCAGAGAAAGGCGGCTTACGTGGGAGGGTATTCCATCCAGTACCAGCTCGGGTATCCCTCATCGGAGGTGAAGACCCCTCCGGCAGAGAAGGTCGTGGAGGACCTCCACCGGATCTTCCAGGCCGCCGCCCCGCGGGTGGTCTACCTCCACAACCCGGCGGACAAGCACGAGACCCACGTGGCCTGCCTGCTCCGGGCCGTGGAGGCCCTGCGGAGGCTTCCGGCGGGCCAGCGCCCCGAAAAAGTCCTGGGGTGCGAGATCTGGCGGGACCTGGACTGGCTTCCCGACGAGGAAAAAGTCACCCTGGACGTTTCGGAACGCCAGAACCTGGCCGCCGCCCTCATGGGGATCTTCGACTCCCAGATCGCCGGAGGAAAGCGCTACGACCTGGCCGCCCAGGGAAGGCGGGTCGCCAACGCCACCTTCTTCGCCTCCCACGCCGTGGACGAGGCCCAGGCCCTCACCTTCGCCGTGGACCTGACCCCCCTGGTGGAAAAGCCCGGCCTCTCCGTGGAGGATTTCATCCTGGCCGCAATCGACAGGTTCAAAGAGGAAGTCCGCCGGACCCTGGGCAAACTCACCTGAAACGCCGGGGGGTTCACCTTTCCGGAAGGGACCTTTGCCGCACTTTGTTCCTATCGATCACGGTAAATTTTCCTGAAAGCTCGATTTCCTCCCTTTCCAGGATAGCCAAGAGAATTTCCGCAGGCTCCTCGGGGTAGTTGGGGGTAAACCGAAACAAAACCACTCCCTCCACAGGCTCCTCCATTTCATGGAAAACCATTCCCCCAAAATCCCTGTCGAATGTGACGATAATCGCCCCTGTCTCCCGGGCTTTCTGGAGGACCAACGTATCGGGGCACCCCCTGCAATCCTCCATTATGGAAAGAACGTCCAGACCGGAAGCTCTCAAGACCCTTATCGAGCCGAGCGGGACGTTTTCGTCGATCAAGAGCCGCATCAACCTGTCTCACGCCGCAAAGGGAACAAAGACGTGTCGCCCAATGTCTCAGCGGCGTAGGCGAAAACCGCCTTGATCGACTCTTTCGTGAGTTCCGGATAATTTTCAAGAACCTGGGATTCGGTCCAACCCGCGGCGAAAAGGCCAAGGATAAAATCCACGGCCAGCCGTGTTCCTCGAACCACCGGCTTTCCACCAAGGACATCCGGATCCGTTGAGATATATTCTTTCCAATCCATGGCTTCCACCGTTCTTTACAGCAGTTTACCGCCACGCCACGCCCCGGGAAAGGGGGCGCGGACAGCGATTCAGGGGCCTGGTGACCCAAAGGGTCGTCCCCCGGCCCGACTCCGAGGTCCCCCGCGGCTCGCCGGGCTTACAGGATCACCGCCTTCTTGATGTAATCCAGCCGGGGGAATTCCTTTTTCAGGTAGGCGTTGCCTTCGCTCTCGATCCGGGGCTGCTGGGGCTGTTCCCCGTATTCGGAGTTGATCTTGTCCACGACGTCCATGCCCTGGACGACCTCTCCGAAGGGGGCGAAACCCATGTCGTCCAGGCGTTCGTTGTCCACCAGGTTGATGAAGACCTGGGTGGTCCTTGTGTTGGGCCCGGCCGTGGCGAAGGTGATCGTGCCGCGCTTGTTGCTCCTGAGGACCGGGTCGTCGGGGATTCTCTTGTTCCGCCACTTGGCGTTCACCTTGGGGTCGCCGTTGAGGCCGAACTGGACCACGAAACCCGGAACGACCCGGAAGAACCGGGCCCCGTCGTAGAAGCCGGCCTTCACCAGTTCCCGGAACCGGGCGGCTCCCTTGGGGGCCCAGGCGGGGTGGACCTGGATCACGATGTCACCCTTGGTCGTCTCGAACTTCACCTTGAAATCCTTCCCGGCCCCTCCCCCCTCTTCTCCGCAGGAAGAGAAGAAGGCTGCGAAGACGAAAAGAACCAACGCCAGGGAAAACAGAACGCTTCTTTTCATGGTCCTCTCTCTCGATGATCAAGGGCGCCCCTTCCGGCGCGCTTCCATCCACTCCACGTACCGCCTCACCCCCTCTTCCAGGGGAGTGGGCGATCCGGTAAAACCTGCCTTCCGGATCTTATCCATTTCCGCTTGGGTATAATTCTGGTAGCGCCCGGCCAGGTCGGCGGGCATGTCGAAATACTCGATCACGGGTTCCTTTCCCAGGGCGGCGAAGACCGCCTCGGCCAGGTCGTTGAAGGTCCGGGCCCGGCCGGTGCCGCTGTTGAAGAGTCCCTTCACTCCCCCCTTCCGCCACAGCCAGAGCATGTGGTCCAGGCAGTCCTCGACGAAGACGAAATCCCGCATCTGGCCCCCGTCGGGCAGGTCGGGCCGGGTGGACTTGAAGAGCCGCACCTTCCCCGCCGACAGGACCTGGTTGTAGGCGTGGAAGACCACGCTCGCCATCCGGCCCTTGTGGGATTCCCTCGGGCCGTAGACGTTGAAGAACTTGAGCCCCGCCCAGGAGGGCGGCTCGGGCCGGCCCGCCCGGGACTCTCTCAGGGCCCAGGCGTCGAACTCGTTCTTGCTCCGGCCGTAGAGGTTCAAGGGCTCCAGCTCCCAGGGCGGCGTCTCGTCGCTGAATCCCTTTGAGCCGTCGCCGTAGGTGGCCGCACTGGAGGCGTAGACGAAAGGCCGGCCCGCCTTTGCGCACCACATCCAGAGGGAACGGGTGTATTCCAGGTTGTTCCGCTTCAGGAATTCCCAGTCCCGGATCGTCGTGTCGCTGCAGGCCCCCAGGTGGAAGATCGCTTCCGGCTCGGCCTCTCCCTTCTCCAGGGCCCGGAGGAAACGCTCGTGCCCCATGTATCGAAAAGAGCCGAGGCCCGCCAGGTGGATCACCTTGGCCTCGGGCAGGTCACGGTCCACGAGCAAAAGGTCCTCCACCCCCTCCCCGGCGAGCCTGTGGGCAAGGTTGGAGCCGATGACTCCTGCTGCGCCTGTGATCGCGATCATTCCGAAAAAGTTAATTCACCCCCCGGGGGGTTACACTTGGAAAATCGACCATGAAAAGAAAACGGACAACCCCTCCCTGGCGGAAGGCCCTCCTCCTGGTCCCCCTCAACCTGGCGGTCTTCCTGGCAACGGGCGAGGTAGGGCTTCGCCTGGCCGGTCCCGTCTACCTGGCCCGGAGGATGAGCGTGGACGCCTTCAACCGGGAGGTGGTGGCTCCCCCCCCCAGGCTTCCCGGGACCCCC
>CAYQBW010000186.1:0-5983 GCA_964415725.1 uncultured Planctomycetia bacterium | reverse complement strand
GGCTACAGCGTGCGGGACGAGCAGAGAGCGGGGAAGGACACCCGCATCCTCTTCGCCACCCCCGGGGTGGCCCTGAGACTCTACGCCGCCGACAGGCTGGAGGAATTCGACCTGGTGCTCCTGGACGAGTTCCACGAAAGGCGCTGGGACACGGACCTCCTCCTGGCCCTGCTGAGGCGTTCCCGCCGGCGGGGCCTGCTTGTCATGTCGGCCACCCTGGAAGGGGAGAGGGTGGCACGCTACCTGGGAGGCCCCCATCTCCACGCCGAGGGCCGGGCCTACCCGGTGGAGCGGATCTACTTGCCGGGCGACAACATCCTTCCCGAGCGGCGCGGCCTGGAAGACCGGGTCCGGGCCGCCCTGGGGAGGGCCGTGGAGGAAGAGGGGGATATCCTGGTCTTCCTTCCGGGAAAAGGAGAGATCGCCGCCCTGGCCGGGATCCTCCGGAAGGAGCGACCCGGGCTGGAGATCCTCGAGATCCACGGAGGCCTCACCCTGGAGGCCCAGGCCCGGATCTTCCGGCCGGGACGAAAGAAGAGGGTCATCCTGGCCACCAACGTGGCGGAGACATCTATTACGGTTCCCCGCATCACCACGGTGATCGATTCCGGCCTGGCGCGCCAGACGAGGTATCACTACGGAAGGAGCTACCTCACCCTGGTCCCCATCGCGGCGGACAGCGCGGAGCAGAGAGCTGGGCGGGCCGGGCGGCTGGCCCCTGGAAGGTGCTTCCGCCTCTGGAGCGAAAAGGCCCGCCTCTCCCCGGTCACCCCGCCGGAGATCCACAGGGAATCCCTGGCCGGGCTCTTCCTCGCCGCGGCGGCCTGCGGGGCCGATCCCAGGGAGCTGGAATTCCTCGATCCGCCCCGAGAATACGCCCTGGAGGACGCCGTGGAGGAACTCCGGACCCTGGGGGCCCTGGACGGAAAGGCCCGGCTCACCGGGAGGGGAAAGGCCCTCTTCGGCATGCCCCTGGACCCTCCCCTGGGAAACCTCCTCCTGGAATCCGAAAAACGGGGGTGCCTGGAGGACGGTATGGACCTGGCGGCTGTCCTCTCCACGGGGCGCCCCCTCTTCCGGGGAGGCCCGCCCGCGGAGATCCGCCGCCTCCTTCCCGAGGGAGGCTGCGACGCCGCGGCCTTGATTCTTTCTCTCCGCAAATGGCGGGAGGTCCGGGAGAGCCTGGACCCCCTGGCCCTCCAGGAGGCCCGGGCCGCCGGAAAGAGGCTCCGCCGGGCCTGGGGCCTGCCCCCCGAAAGCCGCCGGGGGGAAAGAATCGACAGGAAGAATCTCCTCCTGGCGGGCCTGGCCGCCGACCCCCGCTCCGCCTGGGTGGCCCGCCCCCGGAGGGGCCGGATCCACTGGGCCAGGGAGGGAACGGAGGCGGACCTGGCCCGGGAGAGCACCCTGGACGAGAGAAGGGCCCAGGCCCTGGTTGCCTGGGAGACCCGGGCCACAGGCGAGGGAAGGAAGAAGCGGATCCTTCTCACCCTGGCCTCGCCCGCGCCTCTCTCCCTCCTGTCCGAAGCGGGCCTGGGGGAAGTCCGCCAGGCCCGGGCCTACTTGAGGGAAGGGAAGCTCCTGGCCCTGTTCCAGAGGATCCTGGCCGGCCGGGTCCTGGAGGAATGGGAGGAAGAACCGAGGGGCCCGGCCTGCCGGGAGGCCCTGGCGGCCCTCTTCCTCCAGGGGAAGATCTTCCCCCAGGTGCGGGAGGAGGTCCGGGAACGCCTGGAGGCCCAGGCCCTTCTCTCCCAGGTGGTCCGGGCCGGCCTGCTCACCGTGGTCCCCGGGGAAGAGGCTCCAGAGCCCCCGCCCCCCCTGGAGGAGTGGGCGGCCCGCCGCCTGGAGGAGCTCGGCGTGGAAGGAGGGGAGGACCTGGAACTCCTCTCGCCCGGGGACCTCCTTCCCCCGGAGATTCCCCCGGGCCTCCGGTCCCGGCTGGAGGCGGCCT
Organism: uncultured Planctomycetia bacterium; assembly: GCA_964415725.1. Lineage (GTDB taxonomy): Bacteria > Planctomycetota > UBA1135 > UBA1135 > JALUZX01 > JALUZX01. The sequence goes on along the minus strand of CAYQBW010000186.1, from coordinate 4,032 downwards.
TTCCCAGGGTCCTCAAGCCGGGGGGGACGAAATACAGGGTCCTCTACGACATCCCCGCCCGGGAGGCCACCCTGGTGCCCATCGAGGGAAACCCAGGGAATCCCCCTCCCCTCGCCCTGCTCCCCGCCTTCCGGGGATTCCGGGTCAAGGTAAAGCATCACTCCCGGACCTGGGTCCTCAAGGAGCGCCGCGGGCGGTGATTCTCCGGGAAGGGCTCAGGTGACGACCCGGCTGGGCTCCTCCTCCGGGACCGGCGGCGGCGGGAGGGTGTAGGCCCCGACCACCAGTTCCGGGCCCTGGCAATCCTTCAGCCTCCCGCAGGGACAAGGGACCTGCCCCTTGCGGCACTCCACGACGAAGGCGGGAGGGACGTTACGCATCACCGGACGCCAGGAGACCCGGTGGAAGACCCCGGAAACCCTCTCCCGGAAGGCCCGGGCCTTGTTGAGGAGCCACGTGTGGATGTAGTTGAAGGTGACGAAAGAGCCCCCGGGCTTGAGGACGGCGCAGGTGGCCTCGAGGATCCTCTTCTGGACCGGGGGAGGGAAATTGGCGAAAGGCAGGCCCGAAACCACCAGGTCCACCTGGAATATGCCCAGCTCTCCCAGGATGGCCGCAACGTCGCCGGCGTCTCCCAGGAGAAAACGGCCGGAGGGAAACTCCTTTTCCAGGACCTCCACGAAGGCGGGGTTCTTTTCGATCCCCACGTACAAAGTATTCTTCTTCTTGCGGGAGAGGATCTCCTTGGTGAAAGACCCGAGACCCGGGCCGTATTCCACCACGCAGGAAGTCGCCTCCCCGATCCTCCCTTCCACCATGGCCCGGGCGAGCACCCTTGAGGAAGGGGCCACGGCCCCGACCACGTTGGGATTCTTGAGGAAGCTCTTGAAAAACAAAAAGTGCTTGTTCACCGGTTCGCCTTGCCGCCTAAAGCCGGGAAGTTTATCCCCGCCGTTCCATGCCACAAGAGGGATTCAATCCTTTTTCTTCTCCCTCTTCGGCCATTTCGGGGGAGGAGGCGGAGGATTCGTGCCGGGCAGGGGTTCCAGGGAGATGTAGAGCTTGATGGGCGTCCCCCTGGGGGGAAGAAGGTAGAAGTTCGGCCACCACCGGGTGTCGTCCAGGCCGTGCTCGTGGCGGATGGTGATCAGGTGGTTCCCCGGGTCCATGTAACACACGCTGATCAAGTTCTCCTCGTAGTCGGCCACGAAGACCGGGGGCTCTCCCTTGTAGAGGGGAGCCCAGCGCCCTCCGAAATAGATCCACTTTCTCCTGGGGAGGGGCTTTTTGGTGGAAAGGTCCAGGACCAGGTCCTCGGCCCGGTAACGGATCGGTTTTCCGTCCTTTCCCTTCCACTCCACCGTGAGGATCACCCCCGGCCCCTTGGGATGGATCAACACGTAGGGCTTGGCCTTGCCCTCCATCACCAGCTTCTTGGGGGGCGGAGGGATCTTTTCCTTCAGGGAGTAGTTCTTTCCGGGCTTGAGACCCAGGGCCAACAGGGCGGCGTTCAGGGCGCTGGCCTTGCAGTCCAGCACCAGGAGGGTCTCGTGGGTGGACCCACGTCTTCCCGTGGCGATGTATTCCAGGTTGGCGTTGTGGATCCAGGTCACGCCGGGGACCCAGACCAGGCGCCTCTTCAGGTCCAGGTGGACGCCTTTGGAGGCCAATTCCTTGAGAAGGAGGGCGACCCCCTTCTTCCGGGAGGGCTTGGAAGCGGGAGGCTTGGGCTTGTTTTGCCTGGGCCGCTGCTTGGCTTGGGACTTCACGGGTTTCTCCCGGGCGTGGAGAACCCCGGGTTTCCCAGAAAGGATCCGCCCCTCGCCTGGGCTGGAAAACCAGCCCAGGTTCCAGGCCAGAAAGGCCAACACGCCCAAGGCCGCCCCGCCTGCCCGCACCCAATTCTTCATGGACTTCACCTCGCCCCCCGGCTTTCCCCCCCAGGGAGGGGGAAGAAGACCCGGCAGGGGCATTGTTCCACTTTCACAAGAGGAGAGGAGAGGATTGTAACGGCTCTTCCTCTTCCAGGTTCTTACTTGTCCTTTTCCTCGGCCTCCAGGATCTTTCGCGCCACCCGGCAGGTGGGCTCGTCGGCCCGCCCGAGTTCCAGGACCCGGCCCGCCAGGGCCCTGCCTTCCTTCGCTTTGCCCGCCTGGATGTCCTTCCAGGCGCGAAGCAGCAAGGGCCGCAGGGCCACCCGGAGGAGGGGGAACCTCCCCCCGGGGGGATCGGTCCCGCCAAGAACCATCTCCGCTTCCCGCACCAGGAGGTCCCCCAGCAGGGCCTCCCGCTGGGCCTTTTCGTAGAGGAGGGCCGCCCGGGCCCAGCGCCTTTCCTTCTCGGCCCGGCGGGCCAGGTAGACCAGGGCGTAGAAATCGGGCATCCCTCCCCTGGGCGCAAGCTGGAGGATGAGTTCCGCCAGGTCCCTGGCCAGGGCCGGCATGTCCGGGAGGCGGGAATTCCGGCGCAACTCGTAGAGAAGGTTCAAGAGGAAGGACTTTCCCAGGAGCCCCCGCCCCAGGCTTTTCCCTTCCCTGGCCAGGGCCCACTCGAGAGCCCTCCGCAGCCGGGCTTCGGGAAAGGCGAAGAGAACCCCGGCGTAGATCTGGGCCTCCGCCCGGCGGGACCGGCCCCTCTCGGACTAGGTATTTCTATTCGTTTGAAGGGTTTTAAAGGGTTCACGGAAGAAGGGGTCCAGCAAGGCGGCCCACAAGAACCGCTCCGCAAAGGGCGGCCTGGCCTCGGGGAGGACGGCAAGGACGGCCTGGAGAACCTCTTCCGGGGATTCCCCGTAATCACCCGGAAAAGGGGAACGAATCAGCCCGAACACGAGTTTCCGTACTACGGGATTGGACTTCCAATCCTTCCGGAGGACCAGGGCGGCCAGGGCCGCTCCTTTCACCCGGGAAGGGCCTGGAAGGAAGAAGCCCTTTTCCACCGCCTCCAGGGGAACGGCCTCCCTCTCCCCGGCCAGCTCGAAAGCGCATTCCCGCAAGTACGGGGGCATGGAGGGCGGGCTCCAGAGGTCGAAGGCCTCCTTCACCCACCGGTCCGGCGCCTCCAGGAAGGCCCGGGCGATCCGGTCCGCCTCGAGTTCGCCCGCCTCCGGAGAAAGGTCCAGGAGCCCCTTCCAGGAGTCCCGGACGCCCAGGGCGGCCAGGGCCAAGAAGGCCTCCAGCTCCAGGTGCCGGTCCTTCCCGCCGAAGGCCCATTCCCGGAGGAAAGGAATCCCCCCGGCGGCCTTCCTCTTCCGGATGAAACGCGCCAGGCTCCGCTCCAGGGGAAGGGCCTCCCTTGGGGCCAGGGTTTTCAGGACGCGGCCCACGGCCTCCCAGGCTTTTCGCGCGGCCAGGGCCTCCAGGCAGATCCAACGCAATCCCCCCGGGGCATCCTTCCTTGGAGCGGCTTCCTCCAAGGCTTCCAGGTCCGGGGGCTGGAGGGCCCGGGGGTTCCGGGCCAGGTCCCGGGCGGCCCGGTCCAGGACCTTGGGATCCTTCTCCTCCAGGATCATCCGCCGGAGCAGGGCCCGGAAACGCGGCGTGGAGGGATAGTCCCTCAGGGCTTCCAGATAGTCCGCCAGGGCCCGGGGCTTCCGGATCTCCCCTTTCTCCAGGGGAAGGAGCAGGAGGGGCACGGGTTTTCCCCCGGCCGCCTTCACCAGGGCTTCCACCACGACCCCGCGCCTCCACCAGGGCAACCCGGGAAGAAGGGAGAGCAGGTATTTCCGGATCTTGGGTTTCCCGGCGAAGGGCAGGAGAAAAGGAAGGAGCCGGTTGCGGAGGTCCGCTTCCCTGGTCGAGGAGAGGACCCGCAGGAGCAGGGCCTCCAGCCCCGGAGCCGCGGCCCTCTGCGCCAGGCCCGCCACTCTCTCGATCCGGCCCAGGGTTTCCCGGGCCAGTCCTTCCAGGAGTTGCTTTCCCGCCCGGCCGGGGAAGAGACCGGCGCCCCGGAGAAACCAGGAAGTCCCCGCCAGGAGGAGGGCCCTCTCCCGGAGGAGTTTCTCCAGCTCAGGCGCCAGGCAAGGGGCGAGGA
>CAYQBW010000185.1:239-5988 GCA_964415725.1 uncultured Planctomycetia bacterium | reverse complement strand
CACCAGGGCCACCACGGCCCCGCCGAAGCCGGCCCCGGACATCTTGGCCCCAAGCACGCCCTTTACGGTCCGGGCGGTCTCCACCAGGAGGTCCAGCTCGGGACAGCTCACCTCGTAGAGGTCGCGCAGGCTCTCGTGGGAGGCATACATGAGTTCCCCGAAGCGCTCCAGGTCCCTGGCCTTCAGGGCCCGGACGGCCTCTTCCACCCGCTTCTGCTCGGAGATCACGTGCCGGGCCCGCAGGAGGGTCTCCCGGTCCAGCGCGCCCGCCCGCTCCGCCTCTCCCAGGAGATCCTCCCCCGCCGCCGCCAGGTGGGGCGGGGACTGGCGCCCGTCCTCCCGGGCGATCCGGGCGAGCACGTTGAGGGCCGCCTCGCAGCTCGCCGTCCTCTCGTTGTAATTGGAAGCCCCCAGTTCCCGGGGAACCCCCGAGTCCGCCACGAGGACCTTGACCTTCCGCTCCTCCAGGGGGATGACCTCGTATTCCAGGGTAGCGCAATCGAGCTTGAGGATCCCGCTCAACCTGCCGTACCAGGAGGCGAACTGGTCCATGATCCCGCACTTGACCCCGGCGAAACGGTGTTCCGCTTCCCGGCAGAGCTGGGGGGCCCCGCCGTCGTAGTCCATGGTTCCGGCGAAGCGGGTCAGGGCCAGGAAGACGGCGATCTCCAGGGCGGCCGACGAGGAGAGGCCCGCCCTCATGGGCAGGTCGCCGTGGACGAGAAGCCTCGCCCCCGGAATGGCACACCCCCTCCCGACCAGGCCGGCCGCGACGCCGGCCACGTAATCCGAAAAATCCGCCGCCTTGCCCGGCCCCACCCGGGGCTCCAGCCCTCCCAGGTCCAGCTCGCGCTCGGCCTCCAGGTCGGCGGCCCGCACCAGGAGCCTGCCGGCGGGGCCGGGCCCCACGGCGGCGGAGACCCCCAGGTCCAAAGAGAGCGGAAGAACCGTTCCGCCGCAATAGTCGATGTGCTCTCCCAGGAGATTCACCCGCCCCGGGGCCGAGGCCGTCAAGTCGGGGGGACGGCCGGTCCAGCTCGTGTAGAGGGCCCTGGTCTTCTCCGGGTCCATGGCAGGCTCCTTTTCATGAAAGGATGGGGCCCGGCGGGCCGGGAATCAACCCTTTTCCCGGCCTTTCCGCTAAAGACAGGTCAGAACTCCCGGACCGCCTCGAACATGGCCAGGATGTTTTCCGGGGGAACGTCGGGGAGGATGTTGTGGACCGTATTGAATACGTATTCAACCAAGTCGAGGCCCTGAGCTCCTTGACTCCTTCCCTCAAACAGACCCGGAAGTCCTACTTTCCCCCCAGAACAAACCGGGCCCGCTCGCGGCGGAGCATTTGGAAAGGTGTCATGCACTTGACGCCAAGGCCTAGGCAGGCGTCAGGGATCTTGATTTTGCGGATCGATGGGGACGGGATTTCGTGGGTTACAACAACATGGCCCCCCGCCAGGGCCTGGGCCACGAGATAATAGTCGGCAACTTGCAAAAACCCTTCTCTTGCCGCTTGGGTGTAACCCTGGCTTGTGGCCCATTCGCTCACCCGTCCCAATGCCGGAAAGATGCCTGCATCGGGGCGCAAGAAAAAGCTCGGCCCACGCCGGGCCGCCCATTTCGAAAGATCGTCATCCACAGCAGCGATTTCGTCGCCGACCTTCTCGATACTGAAAACCTTTCCGCGGGCATTCGCCTCAACGAGCCAATCCCAGAACCCCGGGCAGAAATCCATCCCGTAATGGAGGTTCTTGGCCCGAATGAACACGTCGGCATCGAGGAGGTAAGGCATCAAACCTGAACCCCCACTTCCTGGCCGAAACTGCGCAAGGTCTCGATCTTTTTAATCCCCAGAAGCCGAAGAGCCTCGGTGAAGGAGGTCTGCCCCTCGAAAGTGCTGGCCACCAACGCCCGGGAGAAACGCCGGCTTGTGCGGGCCGCCTGGGTCAGATAGAAGTCGCCCCCTCTCCCTTTGGGCCGCTTCAGAAGCCGGGCCATCTCCTTTTTGTAAGCCTCTTCGAACTCCCTTCGAGTAAGCCGCCGCGCGTCGAGAAGGCGGCGAAGGATCACCAGGGTGCTCACTTTGAATCTCTTGGCCAGGGGCTGCACTTGATTCAGCACGTCGCCCCGCTTCAATTCCCCGCGCAGGACCTCGAGGGGCACGAGGACCTCGGCGGCCACGCGATTGCACCACCTTTCGATCCGTCGCGAGGGACGGGAGGCCGGACCGATATCGGAGAGCGCGGACTCCCCGAGCCAGATATGGGCCAGCTCGTGGGCCAAGGTGAACATCTGGGCAGCCTTTGTGTCGGCGCCGTTGATGAAGACCAGGGGCGCCAGGTCATCCGCCAGGGCGAACCCCCGGAACTCTTCCGGGTGGAGCTTGCGGCGGTTGTTGCTTCCGACCACACCACTCACCATCACGAGCACACCCAGATCGTCCGCCTGCGAAACGAAACGGCGGAGGGCTTCAGACCAGGACCCAAACCGCCGTCGTTCCTCGAGGTCGAAACCGAGGGCACCCCGCATGGTGGCGGCGGCCTCTTTTTCGGGGGAATCGAGCCGCGCCGAGCCGACAAAGGCGAGGGGCTCCTCTCCCGCAGAGCGGGCCCAGTCGCGATACCAGGCTTGGCGCCGCTGGCAGAGATAGATGGTCTCCAGGAGGTCCGGGCTCGGCCGATTTAAAAAGATGTTGCCCACGGTCCGCAGATCGGGGATGGGAACACGCTCTTCCGGCGGCTCCCGGAGGAAGAGGTAGCCCACGGGCACGCGTGTCGCCTTGGCGAAGGCCTCGAGTTGTTTCCACGTGGGCCGTACCCGGCCGGCCTCCCAGGCAGGGAGCTTTTTGAACTTCACCTGCAGGTTCGAAAGGGTCCGGCCGGCGCGCTCCCGGGCCCAACGCAACATCCGTGGTTCCACAGGGACGCGGTTCATAGAGAAACCTCCTGGCGGACATCGATTTTACCCCTCACGGCCTCCGAAATCAGATGGGTCTTTTCGGCAGGGGTGGGAAAAAGTGAAGACCATCCACACTCCCGGAGGCTGAGGTGAGGGTGCTGATGATGAGGTCAGAACTCCCGGACCGCCTCGAACATGGCCAGGATGTTCTCCGGGGGAACGTCGGGGAGGATGTTGTGGACCGTATTGAATACGTATCCACCTCCCGGCATCCAGGTCTCCAGGAGCCTCTTCACGTGGTCCTTCACCTCCCGGGGAGTCCCCCGGTTGAGGACGCTCTTGGTGTCGCACCCCCCTCCCCAGAAGGTCAGGTCCCTGCCGAATTCCCCCTTCAGCGCGGCCGGGTCCATGTCCTTGGCCCCGATCTGGACGGGATTGAGGATCTCGAAGCCCGCCTCGACCAGGTCCGGGATCAGCTTGTAGATGGAGCCGCAGGAGTGGAGAAAGGGCCGCATCCGGCTGTGTTTCTTGACAAAGGCGCAGAGCGCGGCGTGGCGGGGCTTGAAGAGCCGCCTGTAAACGCGGGGGGACATGAGAGGGCCCGAGTCCATGCCCAGGTCGTCGCCGAAGCGGACCACGTCGGCGATGTCCCCCACGGCCTCGCAGAGTTTGCCCAGGACCTCCAGGTGGACCTCCATCAGGGCGTCCAGGAGTCCTTCCACCCGGCCGGGCTGGTCCACCAGGTCCATGAGGAAGTTGTCGATCCGCCGCAGAAAGGTCCCCCACTCGAAGAGGTTGCATCCCGCCCCCACCAGGATGGCCCGGTCCGTGGAGGCCCGAAGCGCCTTGGCCCCTTCCCTCAAGCGGGCCCAGAAGTCCTTTTCTCCCGCCAGGTGGCCCGGGCTGGTGGGGAAGGCGGCCCACATGACCTTGGCCATGGCGGCCGGCAGGTCCCGGTAGTGGTCCGGGTAGCCCTCCAGGTAGGGGAAATACGTCTGGTCGAAAAATGCCGACCCGGGAGGCTTCACGGCCAGCACGTCCCCCTCCCGGTCCAGGGCCTCCCAGGTCCCGTCCTCCCTTTCCCTGAACCGGAACCAGGAGGGAAAACGGGCGGGGATAGGGCCTGGAAGCTCCACGTTCCGCCAGTCCCCGGGAGCCTGGTCGAAGGCCCGGCCCAAGTCCACCACGTCCACGCCGAACCGGTCCAGGAAGGAGTCCGGCGGCTGGGCCAACTGCTGGACCACGTCGTAGACCAGCGGAGGGCCCCAGCCGGCGCCCAGGCGCTCGTCCAGGTTGTGGAAGGCCACGGCCGAGATCCCGGAGCTGGGCGTGGCCCCGAGATCCAGGGGCACCCGGTCGGGTTCCCGGTGGTCCAGGCTCGCCAGGATCCGCTCTCTCGAATTCATGCTCGTTTCCTTCCGGCGGCAAAGGCCTTCCCCGGAAAAAGGTTCAATCCAGGTGAAAGACCTCCTCCGCCTCGGACCAGATCTTTCCCGCCGCCTTGGCCTCGGGAAGGGGCTCCTGGCAGGGGTCGGTCTGCTTCCACCAGCGCCTCGTCTCGGGATCGGCGGCCATGCGCTTCATGTCCCGGTCGAAATCGTCACCTGTATACTCCAGGTAGGAGAAGAGGTAATACTTGTCGCCGATCCTCTTCAGGTAGATGGAGTAGTTCCGGATGTGGCAGGCCTTGATCGTCCGGACCACTCCCGGCCAGGGGTGGGCGTGGAGCTTCTTGTAATAGAGAATCTTCTCCGGCTTGATCCCCGTCACCCAGGCATACCGCCGCACCGGCCGCTCCCGCCGGACCGGCGGGGAGCCGCACCCCCAAAGAAGAAGCCCCGCCGCCAGGGCCGGGACCGCGAACATCGCCCATCTCGTTCTCATAGCGCCTCCTCGCCCCGATTATGGAGGCCCGGCCCCCCGGGCGCCCGCCTTTTTCCGGGATTTCCCCCAACAAAGCCACGGACAAGATCAGTGACGGTTACGAAAAAGTCCCGGACCCTCGAAAATCCTCAAAAAATCGTGACCTTCCCCCTGTTTGAAATTTTGTGGAGCCCCCGCCGAGTCCCGAGCTTGACAAGACTTTTGTCGCGTCCGCCGATCAGTGCCCTTTTCAAACCAACCCAACCCTCGATCCATCCCAGACGGATCAAAAGCAAGGGAAAAGGAAACCCCTAAATTTCTTGGTCAATTTCCTCAATCCTGTATTCAGCCAACAATCCTCCGCCTTCAGCCTCCCACTGCCTTTGAAGCCTGAAGGTTAAAAATGCCTCGCCAATATCATTCCCATGGGATAGATCTCCAAGGTCAAGGTACCCCTCTTGCCAAAGATAATACGTGGTTCGGAAACCAATCTCTTTTGGCGGAACTCCGATACGAAATTTTACTAAAAAACCTTCGGATCCACCCCCAGCTCACCCTCCTGGCCGGCCCAACCCTCCTCTATCATCTTTTCCCATTTTTCTTCATCACCCCCGTCCATTTCATCAAATTCGATCCCATCAAACCCTGGCGGAGTTGATTCATGAACATGTATTTTGTCGCTCAACTCATCAGCCAGGAATTCATCGAGATTCTCCAGGTCCTCTTCTTCGGAGACTTCCACCAAGATCTGCGGCTCCTCCTTTGAATCCATCGGTCAACTCCGTTCATCTAAACAAGTTGGGTTCGGTCCGGGAGGGACAAGGTTTTGAAACGGGCACAGTTTAGGGGGGAGTCCCTTCTCGTGCGCTCTCTCCTGGGAAGTTTGGGGACAAACAGGGGATGGGGCCGGGCGGCCCCCCCTTCCCTCCATCCCGGTCTTGCCTCTTTCCCGGGGGGCGGGCAGAGTCTGGGCCTGGTTTGGGGAGGAGAG
>CAYQBW010000185.1:0-229 GCA_964415725.1 uncultured Planctomycetia bacterium | reverse complement strand
GGGAGAGAGCGGGGGGCGTTTGGATGGACTTCGACGCGGTGATTCTCGGGGCGGGGCCCGCCGGGTATGTGTGCGCGATCCGCCTGGCCCAGCTCGGCAGGAGGGCGGCCGTGGTGGAGAAGGGAAGGCCCGGGGGGACCTGCCTCAACATCGGGTGCATCCCCTCCAAGGCCTTCATCCGGGCGGCATCCCTCGCCCGGATGAAGGCCTTGGAGGGGATGCACCCGAT
>CAYQBW010000184.1:4499-6004 GCA_964415725.1 uncultured Planctomycetia bacterium | reverse complement strand
CCCCCTCCTGGATGAGCTGTTTCGCCCGGTCGATCATGAGGATGGCGTTGTTCACCACCAGCCCGACCAGCATGACTCCCGCCAGCATGACGAAGATGTTCATGTTGACCTTGGCGATGAGAAGCCCCCAGATCATCCCCACCACCGCGAGAGGCACGGTCATGAGGACCAGGAAGGGAAGAAGCCAGGATTCCAGGATGGCGCAAAGAAGGAGAAAGGTCAGGGCCACGGCCACGAGCCCCGCTTCCTCGAAGTCCGCCGAGGCTTCCTCCATCTTCTCGTGCATGCCCAGGAAGCGAACCCTGTAACCCGGCGGCATTCCCCCGTGCTTCTCGATCTCCGCCAGAAGCTGGTCCGCCGCCTCGCCCAGGGCTTTGCCCCCTTCCAGGTTGGCGAAGACCTTGCCCACCCTCCTCTTCTCCGCCCGAAGCACCTGGATCCTCGCCTCGCGGATCTTTTCGCGGGAGAGGGCCGCCGCCCGGAGGGGCATTCCCTGGATCCCCGGGAAGGCGAAGGCGCCCACCTGGTCCCGTCCCTCTTCTTCCCGGAGCTTGACCCGGATGTCCCAGGAACGGTCCCCCCTCCTGTAGACGCCCGCCTTGATTCCCTCCAGGTTCCCCCTGAGGGCCATGCCGAAGGCGGAAAGGGGGATCCCCAGGTCCCCGAGCAGGGCCCGGTCCGGGAAGACCCGGATCTCCGGGCGTCCCACCCGGACGTTGCTGTCCACGTCGGCAAGCCCGGGAACAAGCTTGGCATACTGAACGGCCTTCCTTGTGAGGGCTTCCACTTCGTCCAGGTCGTCGCCGGAGATCTCCATCTCCAGGGGCTTGGTGCTCCCGCCGATGGCGGCGGGCAAGGCCACGGATACCTTGCATCCCTCCAGCCCGGCCAGCTTGTGCCGGATCATGTCCCGGATCTCCTGGATCCCGATCCTTCTCTTCGTCTTGGGCGGAAAGACCAGGGTGATCTCCGAGAGGTAGACTCCTTCGGATACCTGGCCCAGGATGCCCTCGAACCTCCCCACGGAGATGAACCGCTTCTCCAGGCCCGGCAGGTCCAGGAGCAGCTTTTCCACCTGCCGGGTCCGCCGGGCCGTCTCGGCCAGGTTCTGGGAAGAGGAAAACTCCAGTTGAACCATGACCCTGCCCTGGTCCGCCTCGGGGACGAAATCCATGTGGATCCCCTTGGCCTGGGAGAGGGCCCAGGCCAGGAGGGCCGCGGAGCCCAGGATCACCAGGGGATAGGCCCGCCTCGTCCATTGGATCGTATATCCATAGAAGCCCTCCACCTTCCCGTAGGCCCGGTCCCAGGCCTTCCCCAGGGGCCCCGTCTTGCCGGAGGACCTCCGGAAGAGGATCGATGAGAGCATGGGGGTCACCGTGAAGGAGACGAAAAGCGATACGGCCGTCGCCGCGGCCACGGTGATCGCGAAAGGCCCGAAATACTTGCCCACGATGGAATGCATCATTCCAATGGGCACGAAGACCACCACGTTGGTCCCGGCG
>CAYQBW010000184.1:0-4489 GCA_964415725.1 uncultured Planctomycetia bacterium | reverse complement strand
CGGAAGCCAGGACGGCCAGGGCCACCTCGGCCGTTCCCCGCCGGGCGGATTCCTCCGAGTCCAGTCCCCCCCCCCCGGAGCTTGAGGATGGACTCCAGGACCACGATGGAATTGGCCACGAGAATCCCCACGGAGATCCCGATCCCCAGGAGAGTGGATGTGTTGAAGGTATATCCAAGCCACCCCATGACGGCGAAGGTGACCACCACCGAAAGCGGCATGGTGAGGCCCGCGATGATCGTGGACCGCAGGTCGTGGAGAAAGAGGAAGAGGATCCCCGCCGTGAGCAGGACGCCCACCAGGATGTTCACGAAGGCGTCGTTCACCGAGGCCTGGATGAAATCCCCGTCGTCGGTGACCCAAACCAGCCGCGCCCCCGCGGGCAGCTCACCCTGGACCTCCCGGAAGGCCTTCTTCACCCTCTGGACGACCTTCACGGCGTTGGCCTGGGACTTCTTCACCACGCGAAGCCCGATACAGGGCTTTCCGTCCAGGTAGGCCAACTGCCGCCGCTCCTTGTGGCCGAGCCGGACCGTGGCCACATCCCCGAGCCGGATCCTCTCCCCGGCCCGGTCTTTCACGACGATCCGTTCCAGGTCCGAGACGGCCCGGGCCTCGTAGTCCACCACCACCGACAACTCCCGGGGGCCTTCCTCCACGTGTCCCGCCGGAATCTTGGACTGGCCCTGCCGGATGGCCTTCACCACGTCCAGGGTGGTGATCCCGGCGGCGGCGGCCTTCTCCCTGTCCAGGCGGACCACCACTTCCCTCTTGGACCCGCCGAGAAGCTGGACGTCCGCCACGCCCAGCAGGACCGTGAACAGGTCCCGGATCCGCCGGTCTGCCAGGTCGTAGAGCTCGTCCAGGGGAAGGTCGCCGGTAAGCGCCATGGTGATCACCGCCTTGGCGTTCACGTCGAACTTGAGGATCTTGGGGTCCTCCGCCGTGGGCGGCAGGTCGGCCCGGACGGTATCGACCTTCTCCCGCACGTCGAAGGCCGCAACGTCCTGGTCCACGTCGGGGTTGAACTCCAGGAGAATCTGGACCACCGAATCCCTGCACACCGTGGTCATGTGCTTGAGGCCGTTCAAGGAGGTCAGGGCGTCTTCCAGCTTCCGGGCCACGCCTTTCTCGATCTCCTCGGGCGTGGAACCGGGGTCCACGGTGACGATGGTGATGAAAGGCACCTCCACCCTGGGGAAGGAATCCACCCCGAGAGTGAAGAACTCTTTCACCCCGAAGAGCAGAAGGGCCAGCACAAGGGCGGTAAGGGCGATGGGTTTGCGGACCGAGGCATCTGCCAGGAACATGGCCTTACTCCCCCTTGCCGGCGCTCCGGACCTTTACGGCCCGCCCGTCCGCCAGGAAGGCCTGCCCGCGGACCACCACCTGGTCCCCGGCCTTCAGGGCGTTCCCCAGGACCTCGGTCCTCTCCCCGTCCACGATTCCCGTCTTCACTTCCAGGAGCTCGGCCTTGCCCCCCCGGACCCGGAACACGTGGGGCTTGGACTTCAGGATCACCACGGCCCCTGTGGGGACGGTCAGGGCCTCGTGGGGATCCAGGACCACCTCCATGGTGAGCAATTCCCCCGAGGCGGCCCGGGAAAAGCCCTCCGGGAAGTAGAGCCGGACCTCGAAGACCCTGAGCTCGGGCCGCACCGCGGGCGACTTCCAGGACAAGGGTCCCTTGAAGATCTCCTTGCCCCCGTCCAGGATCCGGACCAGGGTCTTTCCAGGTTTCACCCGGCGGAAGAGGGAGGCTTCGAGAAAACCCGCGGCTTCCAGGTGTTCGGGATCCTCCATGGCGAAAACGGGCCTTCCCACGTCCCCCATCTCCCCCTTCTCCATGAACTTCCTCGTCACCACCCCGTCCATGGGGGCCTTGACCGTGCAGTCCTGGAGGCGCTTTTGGGCGATCACCTCCTGGGTCCGGGCCTGGTCCGCCCTGGCCCCGGCCGCCTCCACCGCCGCCCGGGCTTCCTTCAGGCGGGCCGCCGCGGCCTTCCAGGCGACCCGGCTCTTCTCCAGGGCGTCTTTGGTGACGGCCCCCCCGCCCTCGAGGAGCCGCCGGAACCGGTCCCGGTCCAGGCGGGCCTTCTCCTCCGCCGCCGCGGCGGCGCCCAGGGCCGCCCGGGCCTGGTCCAGCCCTTTCAAGGCGACCTTCAAACCCGCCCGGGCGGCTTCCACCGCGTCCCTGGGAATGCGGGAGTCCGTCCGGAAAAGAACGGTCTCTCCCTTCTTGACCCGGTCCCCCGCGTCCACCGGCACCTCCGCCAGAACCCCCGGGACCTTGGGGGAGACCAGGGTCCTCCACCTGGAGCGTACGGCGCAACGGACCCGGATCCTCCGGGCGACCTGGGCTTCCACGGCCCGGGAAACCGTCACCGGGACGGCCTTCTCCCCTTCGCCCTTCCGGGAAAGGCCTCCTTTCTTCGGGGTGCAGGCGGCAAGGGTGAAAAGAACAAGGCTGAAGGCGAAAAGCCGGTTCCGCGTCTTCATTTTTCTCCTCCTTCGGTTCCGGCCCGGCGGGGCCCCTCTCCCCTCTTCTTCTCCTGCGGTCCCACGGCGAGGCGCAACATGGCCGCCGCCACGGCCCTCTTCACCCTCGCCCCGGCAAGGGCCGCCTCCGCCCCGGCCAGGCCGGCCCGGAGAGCCGCCAGGTCGGCCTTCCGCAGGAACCCTTCCCTGAAGAGTCTCTCTCCCTTGTCCGCTTCCTCCCGGGCCAGCTTCAAGGCCTCTTCGGCCCGGGCCTCGGCCTCCCGGGCGTCCTGGAAATCCTTGTAGGCCCGGGCCACCTGGAGGATCACCGTTCCGTAAAGCTCCGTCCTCTCCAGGCGGGCCAGCCTCACCTCCCGGCGGGCCCCTTTCAGCCGGGAGAACCCGGCCAGGCCCTCGAAGAGGTTCACGAAGGCTGAAAGCGTCCCGAAGGCCCAGAACTTGTGGACCTGGGCGGAATCGGTGGTGGCCTGGAGGCCGAAGTTCAAAAGGAGCCTGGGGAGAAAATCCGCCACGGCGGCGCGGGCCTTCTCCTTCTTCATAAGGAGAGCACGATCCGAGGCGAAGAGTTCCGGCCTGTGGAGCAAGGCGTGGAGGACCAGGTCTTCCAGGCGCCCCGTGGGGGCATCCACCTGCATGGAGGGCTGGATCCTGATCTTCCCCGCCGGGGGAAGCCCCAGGGCCTGCTCCAGGTCCCGCCGGGCCTGGAGGATCGCCCTTTGGAGGGAATGGAGGGCGTCCCTGGAGCGGTCGAGAGCCAGGGCCGCCGCATCCGCCTCCTGGGCCAGGGCCAGCCCCTCCTTCCGGAGGGCCCCGGCGTCGGCGGCCCGCAGGGCGTCGGCCTCCACCCGGGCCTGGAAGGCGGGGAGGGATGCCTCCAGGGCCGCCAGGGCGCCGTAGCGGGCGGTCACCTCCGCCTGAACTCCTTGACGGACCGCCTCCTCCAGGTAGCCCTGGATTTCCGCCCCTCTTTCCGCCTGGGCGGACAGAAACCACCGGGAAAGATCCAGGAGGGGGAAGCTTGCCTCGGCGCGGATCACGCGGATCCGTTTGTCCATCACGGGAAACCGTATCCTTTGCCCCATGATGGGGGTCTCCACCAGGGGCCTGCTGGAGCGGTCCATGTGCACCAGGGAGACGTCCACCCTGGGAAGAAGGAGGCTCCGGGAGAAAGCCTTGGCCCCAAGGGCGGCGATCTCCTTCCGGAGGGCTGCCTTTCTCAGGGCGAAGCTGTTCTCCATGGCGAGAAGGAGGCACTTCTCCAGGGACATGGGCGCCCGGGGCCCGGCCTTCTCCTTACCCGCACCGGCCAGGAGTTTCATGAACCTGCCGGCCTCCTCCTTCCGGACTTTCCCCGGATCCGGGGAAGCGCAAGAGGGGAACAAAAAGGCCCCCCCCAGGAACAGGGCGAGAAGGAACTCCTTTCTCACGGCCTCCCTCCTCCTTTCCCGGGTGAAACCTCCCCAAGAAGTCCGCCCTCCAGGAGGGCCAGAACCTGGTCCAGGTAGACCCGGTCCGCTTCCCGGGCCGGCGGTTTTCCCAGCATGGAAAGAAACTCCTCCCGGTTCAGGAACCAGAAAAGGGCGAGGGACCAGCACATCATGATGGCGTAGAGGGGCTCGATGCAGGGATTCCAGGGGCCTCGGGCCGAAAGTTCTTCCAGGCGGGGCCGCACGACCTGGAGGGCGTAGTCCCTCCCCATGGAGGGTATGGGTCCGTGGCGCCCGCCAGAGAGGGTGATCCAACCCAGGATCCGCACGAAAGTCGGCCTTGCCTGGAAAAAGCGGAAAAGGTCCTCCATGGCCCGTTCCAGGAAGGCCCTGGGGTGGTCCTCGGCCCGGTAGAGGGCGTCCTGCCGCGCCTGGATCTCCTTGTGGATCCCCTCCACCACCTGGAGGAAGAGACCCTCCTTGGAGCCGAAGTGGTGGTAGAGCATCCGGATGTTCACCCCGGCCTTGGAAGCGATCTCCTCCACCCGGGCCCCCTCGAAGCC
>CAYQBW010000183.1:0-6007 GCA_964415725.1 uncultured Planctomycetia bacterium | reverse complement strand
CGAAAAGAGAAGTCAAAGACTGAATTCGCCCGTTTCATTGGATTCATTATAGAAAAAGCCAAGGGCCTTAGCCGGGATTTGGAGACATGGCTTAGTTTCCGGGGTCCACGCTCAAAGGAAGCTCCTATTGAAGGCCTTTTCCAAAGAAATCAGTGCCCTTTTCAAGTGGCGCGCCGGGATCGAGCCGAAATACGGGCCGTTCCGCCTTTCAGGACAGGCCTTGGGCGTCAGCCCCGCCTTCTCCCCCTGATTCCGCGGGAGGCCCGGGATCAATAGGCGGGGCGGAGGTCGCCGGTCAGGTGGGCTTCCAGGCCCCCGGCGCGGCGCAGGAGGGCCCGGCCCTGGGAATCGACGCCGTGGAAGACGCCCTTTCGGATCTCCCCGCCCGGGAGGTGGATTTCCACGTTTTCCCCCAGGTAGGCGAGCCTTTCCCGCAGGGGAGAGAGAAAGGGCTCCAGGCCGGAAGTCCGCATTCCCGCCAGGGCGGCTTCAAGCCTCTCTCCCACCTTTTCCAGGAGGTCTTCCAGGTCCGTTTCCCTGCCGGTGATCTCCAGCAAGGTCGTGGCGGGATGGAGGAGATTTTCACCCAGGAGGGAGGGCGTGAAGTTGGCGTCGATCCCGATCCCCACCAGCAGGAGGGAGCCCGGGGGGCCCAGGACCATCTCGCAGAGGATTCCGCAGAACTTACGGTCCCCGGCGAGGAGATCGTTGGGCCACTTGACGGAACACCGGATTCCAGCCGCCTCCTCCACGCCTTCGGCCGCGGCGAGCCCGGCGACCAGGGACACCCCCTGGAAGCGCCTGGGATCTTCCGGGATGGGCAGGGCCAGGGTGAACCAGAGGCCCCCGGGGGGGCTCACCCATTCCCGGCCCATCCTCCCCCGGCCGGCGGTCTGGACCCGGGCCGCCACGTAGAACCCCTCCCGCGGGCCCCGGCCGTCCTCCCAGAGGCGGCGGGCCTCCAGGTTGGTGGAATCCAGAACTTCGTAATTGAGGACGGGAAGCATGGGGTCAGGCCGTGAGGCCCTGGAGGAGGTCGTGCTTGGTGATGATGGCAAAGGCCCCGTCCCTGCGCCGGACCAGGATGGCCGGGACCCGTGGGCCGAACTGGCGGATGGCCTCGGTCACGGGGGTCTCCATCTCCATGATGGGGAAGGGCTCCGCCATGACCTCCCGGACCGTAATGGCGTGGGTGTCCTTGCCCTGGACCAGGATGTCGATCACCATGGCTTCCCAGAGGGAGCCCACGGGCGTTCCCTCCCGGGTGAGCACGGGGAGCTGGGAGATGGTGGAACGCTTCATCCGGGCGATGGCCTCGGCCAGGGGTTCGTCGGGAGTGATGGAGATCAGGGCTCCGGGATCGTCCTTCTTGGAGGAGAGGACGTCGAAGAGCGTCCGGTCCGCCGTCCCGCCCAGGATCTGGTTGGCCTGCATCCAGGCCTCGTTGTAGATCCGGGAGACGTAATAGAGCCCCGTGTCGGGGAGGAGGGCCAGGACCCGGGCCTCCTCGGGAAGATCCGCCCCGGCTTCCAGGGCGGCCGCCACCGCCAGGCCCCCCGCTCCTCCGGTAAGAATTCCTTCCTGGCGGGCCAGCTTGCGGGCCGTGCGCAAGGCCGCCGGGTCGGAGACCTGGATCACCTCGTCCAGGACCGAGGCATCCAGGGCGCCGGGGATCCTCTCGGCCCCGGCTCCTTCCACCAGGGTTGTGCCGGGCTTGCCCACCCTTCCGAGCTTCACGAAGTCCCTGAAGATGGAGCCTTCCGGTTCGGCCCCGATGACCTTCAGGCCTGGAATCCGCTCCTTGAGATACCGGCCCACGCCCGTGACGGTTGCCCCGCTCTCCATGGGCGCCACCAGGATGTCCAGTTTCCCTTCGAGCTGGTCGAAGATCTCCTTCCCCGCCGACTCGGCCTGGGCCCTGGGGCCCGCGTCGGAGAGGGCCGGGTCCACCAGGACCGCGCCGGGCACCTCGGCGGCCAGTTCCGCCGCCCGGGCCAGGTAGGAGTCGGGATGGTCCGCCGGCACCGAGGCGGGGCAGAGCTTCACCTTGGCCCCGAGAGCCTTCATGACCTCCACTTTTTCCGGGCTGATCCGGTCGGGGACGGTGACGATGAGCCTGTGCCCCCGCACGGCGGCGGCCAGGGCCATGGCGAGGCCCAGGTTTCCCGAGGGGGCGGGGACCACCAGGGTGGAAGTGGGGGGCGCCCCTTCCCGGTCCAGGGCCTCCTGGGCCAGGGCCGCGGCGATCCGGTCGGCGGAGGTCCCCGAAGGGAGAAAGGACTCGACCTTGACGAGGACCCGGCACTTCAACCCCCGGGTCACGCGGGAAGAGAGCCGCACCACCGGCGTGGGGCGGCAGGCCTGAAGGATGTTTTCCAGGATCATGGTTCCAGTTGTTCCTTCTCCGGGTCAGTCTTGCATGACCGATTCCACTTCGTCCGGTTCCTTGGGGATGGATGCGCTCAGGACGCGGCACCCGGTTTCGGTGACCAGGATGTCGTCCTCGATGCGGATTCCGCCGAAGGAGAGATACTCCCGCACCTTCGGGTAATCGATGAAGTCCTTGAACTTCCCCTCCGACTCCCAGCTCTCCACAAGGGCGGGAATGAAGTAGATACCGGGCTCCACGGTGAGGACGAAGCCGGGTTCCAGTTTCCTGGCCAGCCTGAGGTAGCAGAGGCCGAACTGCCTGGAGCGCTCTTCCCCTTCGGCGTAACCCACGATGTCCTCCCCCAGGTCCTCCATGTCGTGCACGTCCAGGCCCAGCATGTGCCCCAGCCCGTGGGGAAAGAAGAGAGCGTGGGCCCCGGCGGCAACGGCCTCCTCCGGGTCCCCCTTCATGAGGCCCACTTCCTTGAGTCCTTCGGCGATCGTGCGGGAGGCCAGCAGGTGGAGTTCCTTGTTGGTCACCTGGGGGGAGGCCTTGGCGATGGCCGCCTTCTGGGCGGAAAGCACCACCTGGTAGATCTCTTTCTGGCGGGGGTCGAATTTCCCCGTCACCGGAAGGGTGCGGGTCACGTCGGAGGCGTAGAAGAGGGGGGACTCGGCGCCGCTGTCCACCACCAGGAGTTGTCCCTCTTCCATGAGATTGGAATAGCCCATGCTGTGGAGGACCTCCCCGTGGACGGAGATGATGGGCGGAAAGGCCTGCTGGCGCTCCTGGGCCAGGGCCGCCCCCTGGAGGGCCCCCGCCACCTGGGCCTCTCTCAGGCCCGGGCGGGTGATGCGGAAAGCGGCCTGGTACATCCCCTCCGTGACGGCCAGGGCCTTTTCGATCTCCCGCACTTCCTCTTCCGTCTTGAACGAGCGCTGGGCCGCCACAGCCTTGGCCAGCTCCCGGGACCAGCCCCGGCGGGCCCGTTCGGGGTCCTTCTCCAGGAGGCGGTGGAGCTTGAGGACCTGGGAATCCCGGTAGGGCGGAAGGTAGAGAATCTCTTCGCCCCGGGACTGGGCCTCCCTGAGGTCCCGGGCCAGGTCTTCCAGGGGGGCCGTTTTTTCGATCCCCGCCCTCTCGGCCAGGTCCCCCGGCGCGGGCATGGGGCCCAACCAGACCAGGTCCTCCAGGGGGAGTTCGTCGGCGTAGAGGATCTCCCTCCCATCGGGGAAGAGCGCCAGGGCGATCCCGGGGACGGAAAGGCCCGTGTAGTAGAGAAAATGGGAATCCTGGCGGAAGGGATAGGTATTGGCCGGGTAGTTCCGGGAGGCCTCCTCCAGGGCGGGAAAGAAGAGAACGCCTTGGGGAAGGGCCCGGCGGAGGGCCTTCCTCCTGGACGCGTAGACCTGGGGTTCCATGGGCATCTCCATATTGAAAGAAGAGCGTAGGCTCCGAAAAAATCGATTCTATCCCTTTCCGCCGGGGGAAAAGAAGGATCCCCCGGCGGCCCCGGGACGGGACCGGGAGCTCCTCCTCCCGGGAGGTTCCGGGCCGGGGGCCGGCCTGCTAGGCTTTGGCGGCGCTTTTCCCGGCCCTCTTTTCACGAAAGGACGCGTCCCGTGAAGACAGCCTTGGTGTGGGTTCTTCCGGAAGGAGCCGCTGGGGGAACTCCACCCCCCCCGGCCGGCCATCCCCTGGTGGGTGAAATGATCCCTCTGCCCGCGGAAACGGGAGAATCCGGGAGCCAGCTGGAAGAGGTGATCCGCCGGGTGAAGGCCCCCTGGATTCTTTGGTGCCACGCCCCTTACCGTTCCGATTTTCTCCCGGGGGGGCTGGAAGAATTGTTTCGGGCCGCCGGGGAGACCGGGGCGGCCTGGGTCTACGGGGACACCAGGGACCTTCTGGAAAGCGGGCCCAGGGACCGTCCCCTTTGCCCCTACCAGGAAGGAAGCATCCGGGACGATTTCGATTTCGGCCCTTTCTCCCTGATCCGAACCGCCGCCGCCAGGGAAGCCCTGGAAAAGACGGGGGGGCTCCTTCGGACCCGTTTCTCCGGGCTCTACGACCTGAGGCTCAGGATCTCCCAGTTCTCCCTGCCCAGGCGGGTGGGCCGGGTTCTCTCGGAGGAGCGCCCCCTGGACACCCGCGTTTCCGGGAAGAAGCAGTTCGACTACGTCTCTCCCAGGGCCCGGGAGGTCCAGAAAGAACGGGAAGAGGCGGCCACGGCCTGGTTGAAACGAACGGGGGCCTGGATTCCCTGCCCGGGCCGGACCCTGGCGGAGGAGGAACTCGAAGACCGCCCCGTCCTGGCCTCGGTGATCATTCCCTTCCGCAACCGGGCCCGGACCGTGGGGGACGCCCTGAAAAGCGCCCTCTCCCAGGAGACGGATTTCCCCTTCAACGTGCTGGCCGTGGACAACCATTCCACCGACGGGGGCGGGGATGTGCTGAAAGAGACGGCCGCCTCGGACGCCCGCCTCCATCCCATCGTCCCGAAAGAGCGGGGTCTTGGGATCGGCGGGTGCTGGAACCTGGCGCTCCGGTCGGAGAAATGCGGGACCTTCGCCGTCCAGCTCGACAGCGACGATATGTACGCAGATACGCATACCCTCCAGAAAATGGTGGACAAGCTGAGAGAAGGCCCTTTCGCCATGGTTGTGGGGGCCTACAGGCTGGTGGACATGGAGGGGAACGAGATCCCCCCCGGCGTGGTGGACCACCGGGAGTGGACCGACGAGAACGGCCCAAACAACCTCCTCAGGGTGCACGGCGTGGGGGCCCCCCGGGCCTTCGCCCGGAAGATCGCCGCGGAGATCGGCTTCCCCGACGTGAGCTACGGCGAGGATTACGCCATGGCCCTCCGGATCTCCAGGGAGTATTGGATCGGCCGCATTTGGGAGCCCGTCTACCTCTGCAGGCGATGGGAAGGGAATTCCGACGCCGACCTGGACCCGGCCGACCTGGCGCGGAAGCACTTCTACAAGGACGGCCTTCGGACCGAGGAGATCCGGGCCCGAAGGAGGCTTGGGACCCATGGCCGGTGAAAGAGGCCCGGCCCTCTGGGAGCGGGCCCTGGCCCTCCAGGAGGCGCAGGTCCTGGCCTGGCCGGCCCTGGCCCGTGGCCACGAGGCGCTCCGGGAGGCCCTGTGGCGGGAGTGGAGAATCGATGGCTGGACGGTGAAGGCCCAGTGCAACCAGGCCCGGGCCGCCAGCAACAAGGCCAGGGTGGACCCCCGGGCGGTGAGAGAAAGACCCTGTTTTCTTTGTGCCGAAAACAGGCCCCCCGAGCAGGAGGCCCTGGAGTGGAGGGAAGAGTGGTGGATCCTGGCCAACCCGGCCCCCCTTTTTCCCCACCATTTCACGGTGACTTTGAAACGGCACGGCAGGGAGCACATCCTGGGAAGGCTGGGCGCCTTCCTGGACCTGGCTAGGGCCCTCTCGCCGGGGCTCTCGGTCTTCTACAACGGCCCCCGCTCCGGGGCCTCGGCTCCGGACCATTTCCACTTCCAGGCCTATACCGCGGGAAGCCTTCCCATCGAGGGCCAAGCCATGGGCCCGGAAGGGCCGGGACGGGGCGTCCTGGCCCGGGCCGCCGCCGGGGGGGCGTACGCCGCGGTGGTGGAGGCGGCGGGG
>CAYQBW010000182.1:0-6047 GCA_964415725.1 uncultured Planctomycetia bacterium | reverse complement strand
TCCTCCCACCACTTCTCGTAGAAGGAGGCGTCGTAACGGGGAGGGACCCCGAGGGTGGAGGCGATGGCCTGCCGGCAATCCAGGACCAGCCAGGGGGTGGGGATCCTGGAAAGCCACTGGTGGAGGACATCGAAGAGGGAGGGTCCGCCATTACGGTCCCGTGCATCCTCCGGGAGGGCTCCCTGGCAGAGGTAGACGGCCTTGCGGACCACCATGGGGCTCCACACGGGGGGTCCCCAGCGCTGGTGCACCAGGATGGCCGTCCTGAGCCCCTTCACCCCCCAGAGGTCGTAGGCTCCCTGGAGGGCCTGGGCCCGCACGACCTGCCTGGGATCGGTAAGGGCGGCCAGGAAGGTGCGGGCCAGGGCCTTCCGGAAAGTCTTCCACTCTCCACGGGCGGATTCCCGGGCCAGGCGGGCCCGGTAGGCCCGGTCCAGGGAGGGAGGCTTGGGGGGATCCTTGGAAACCTCCGGGGGCGGAGCCTCCCCGGGCCCGACCCGGAGGGCGAGTTCCTTCAAGGACTCGAGAGCGGTGACCCGGTTCAGGCGCCAGGGGTCCTGGATGGCCGCCAGCATCAACCGGAGGGAAGCCTCCCGGATCTCCCGGGGGAAGACGGCCCGGCCCATGATCCGAAGGCGTTCCCTTGCGTAGAGAAGGGGCCTTCGGACGTGGTGGGGCGAAGGCTCCACCCCGAAGACATTGATGAAGAACCAGTCGATCCCCGTTCCCTCGAACTGCCTGTAGAGCCAGGGATAGCGCAGGGAGTAGTTCCCGTAGGCCAGGGGAGCGTAGGGGGAAGAGTTTTCCGGGGGAAGAAGGAGGGAATCGTATTCCTGGACCGCCACCCCCTGGGTGGAACATCCCTGCCCCAGCAGGAGGATCCCCCCCAGCAGGGCCGGCAGGAAGACCTCGAAGGCCCCAGGACCTCTCACCCGCCCGCTCCTCTTCTTCATCCCCCTTCTTCCTTCCCAAAGAGCCGCATCATGCCTTTCTCCAGGAAAAGGGACAAATCAGAAATGGGCCAGCGTGCCGTGGAGGCGGGCCAGGCGGATGGCGTAGCCGAAAGAGAGGAGGGAAAGGGGGAGGAAAAGGGCGGTGAAGGCGGCGAGCCACACCAGGTGGGCCGAGACCTGGGAAAAGGTGGCCCCCGAAAGGACCAGGTCCCGCCAGGCCTCGGCGGCGTGGGTGACGGGAACGAACCAGGCCACCTGCTGGAGCCAGCCGGGAAGGACCCGGACGGGATAATAGATCCCGGAAAGAAGGGTGGAGAAGGCCCCCACCAGGAGGGCCACAGGATCCCCCCGCTTCACCACCAGGATCACCGAGGCGGAAAAGATCCCGAAGGTGACGAAGGAGAGAATGGAGAGAACCACGGCCAACACCAGGGCCATGGGATCCGCCACGTGGAAGGTCACCCCCCAGAATGCGCCGAACAGGAAGTAGACCAGGATCCTCAGGGTGGTGACGATGAAGGGGGTGATGCTCGAGGCGAACACGATGGTGGGAAGCCCCGTGGGGGTGGCCAGGAGCATCTCCAGGGTCCCAAGCATCTGGGATTCCCGGATGGACCTGGTCAACCCCCCCATGGCGACGGCCAGGTAGTTCTGGAGGGCGATGCCCACGATCACGAAGGCAAAGTATCCGCCGTAGCGATCCAGGTCCCGCATGTGGACCTGGTTCATCATCCGGGAGAGGAAGAACCAGACCAGGACGGAGAAGAAGATCCCCCCCATCCCAAGGAAGAAGGCCAGGGGATAGCTCGTGGCGATCCGGAAATCCCTCTTCATGAAGGCAAGGGTCTTGCGGAGAAAGGAAATCACTTCTTCTCCTCCTCCTCGGCCGCGGCGGCGGCCTCGACGATCCGCGCCCAGGTTCGTCCCTCGGAATGGAGGGAAATCATGGGGAGCCCGCGGGCAGCCAAAAAGGAGACCAGTTCCGGCACCTCCGTCCCCTCCTCCAGGGTGAGGCGGAACTCCCCCCTCCCCAGGGGTTGGACCTTCTCTACCCCGGGAATGGAGGCGGGCAGGGACGCCCCGGGCTCGATCTTCACCCGAAGGGCGTCCTGGACCCCCGTTTTCCGGGCCAGCTCCTCCCGGGTTCCGTCGCCCAGGATCCTCCCCTTGCGCAGGAGGATGACCCTGGAGGCCACCCGCTCCACCAGGGCCAGGTCGTGGGTGGCCAAAACGAGAGTCCGTTCCTTTTCCCCGGCGAGCCGCTCCATGGCGAAGGAGGCGAACCGGACCTGGTCGTAGGGATCGAGGGAGCGGGTGGGCTCGTCCAGGATCAGGAGGTCCGGGTCGTGAAGGAGTCCCCTGGCGATGGCCAGCTTCTGGCGCATCCCGGCGGAATAGCCTGTGAACCTCTCGTCGGCCTCCTCTGTGAGTTCCACCACCTCCAGGGAACGCTGGACCCGGCGGGCCTTCTCCTGGCCGTGGAAGCCCTGGAGGGCGGCGAAGAAATCCAGGTTCTCCCTCCCCGTGAGACGCCAGTAGAAGGAGCGTTCGTCGCTCACCACGAACCCCACCCGGCGTTTCACCTCGGCGTCCCGCTCCCCCACCCGGTTTCCCCAGACCAGGACCTCCCCTTTGGTCGGGAGAAGGAGGGTGGCCACCATCTTGAGGAGGGTGGTCTTCCCCGCCCCCGTGGGGCCCATGATGGTGACCAGTTCCCCGGGCTCCACGCGAAGGTCCACCCCGCGAAGGGCCGTCTTGAACCGCCTCGAGAAAGGGTGGAGAAGGAGGGAGCGAAGCTTCCGGGGCACCGGATACTTCTTCTCCACGTTTCTCACTTCCAGGGCGGGCGTCGGCATGGGGCTATGTTCTTTCCCGGGCGGAAACCCGGCAAGCACTCCTCTCTCTTCGGCCCGGGGGGTCCTCCTCCTCCAGCCCGGATCTCTCACGGGCCCTCCGGGCCGGGGACCTCCATTTCCGGGTCCTGGTGTTTTACCCGGGGAGGACCTTTCCGACCCTGCGGAGGACCTCCGGGAGAGAAAGGCCCTTTTCCCGGGCGATCCTTTCCAGGTCGTCCTGCTCAGGGGACCACTCCTCCCCCCCTTCCGGCAGGAGGCGGACCTTGCACCTGAGGGATCCCAGGGGGGTCTCCAGGACCTCCACCCGCCTGGGGAGACGGGTCCGTTCCACCCGCCTGCGCCTGAGACCCAGGGTGGAGGTCTCCCTGAGGAAGACTCTTTCCACCCGGTCCCTCTCCCCCTCGCCGGCCAGGGCGGAGACCAGCAGGCCCGGGCGGCCTTTCTTCATGAGGATCTGGGTGATCCAGGCGTCCAGGGCTCCCTCCCGGAGAAGGCTTTCCAGGAGGAAACCCGCCGCCTCGCCCGAAAGGTCGTCCAGGTTGGCCGAGATCTCCCAGAGAGGGGCCGCCGCCCCCCCGGCGGCCTCCACCTGGGCGATCCACCCGCGCAACACGTTGGGGACCGGGCCTCCTTCCCGGGAGCCCGCCCCATACCCCACCTTCAAGGGCTGGAAAGTCCCTTCGGGAGGAAAGGGCCGGGCCAGACCGGCCAGGAGGGCCGCCCCGGTGGGAGTGGTCCTCTCCCCCTCCCCAGGCCCGGGACGCAGGGAAAAACCTTCCAGAAGGGCCGCCGCCGCGGGAGCGGGAAGGGGAAGACTTCCGTGGGCGCACTCCACGAACCCTCCCCCCACCGCCACAGGCAGGGTCCAGACCTCCTGGATTCCAAGGAGTTCCAGGCCCAGGACCACGCCGCAGACGTCGGCCACCGCGTCCAGGGCCCCGACTTCGTGAAAGTGGATCTCCTCGGGGGAAACCCCGTGGACCCGGGCCTCGGCCCGGGCCAGGCGCCGGAAGATCTCCAGGGATTTCTCCCGCGCCCTTTCCGGGAGAGCGCCTCCTTCCAGGATGGACTCCAGTTCCCGGAGTCCCCGGTGGGGTTGCTCCTCGGTGGGAAGCAAGACATCCACTTTGGACGCGCCCAGCGCCCCCCGCCGCACCCGGCGCACCCGAAAGGAAAGCCCGGGGAGGGGAAGCGTGGAGAGGGCCTGCTGCACACGGGACATCTCCACGCCCAGGTCCGCCAGCAGGCCGAGCCACATGTCCCCCGAGATCCCGGCGAAAGGATCGAGAACCAAGGCTTTTCCCATGAGCTTCCTTTCCAGCCCGGATGATTCATGAATTCTCCGGGCAATGATGCCGAAAAAGGACGTATGTTCTATCCTGGAGCGGCGATGGGCGGACCTCTCGCCGCCGGCCCGGCGGGACCTTCATGGAAAATCCGGGCTCGATTGTCCAGGAAAACCCGGCGGCCCGGGAAAGAGATTCCAGGCCAGGAGAAGATTCGATGCAGGCACGCTTCCCAACTTCCCTCACCTTCCTTTCAGCGGCCTTCTTCCTTGTCCTTCCCCCCCTGGCCGGCCAGGGAAGAGCGAGGAAAGCCAACAAGGAGGATCTCTTCGTCCAGTGGGCCCGGGAGCGGGCGCCCCGTTACCTGGCGCCCCTTCCCCCCCTGGGGGGCCGGGTCGGGAAGGACCGCCTCACCAAGGAGATCCTTCCCCTTTTGAAGAAGCTGGCCCTCGGAAAAAACAAGGCCCTGGCAGGGGAAGCCCTGCTCACCTACGCCGCCGCCGCGCCCATGGAAAGCCTTCCCCGGGTCATGGAGGCCATGACCCAGGCCCGGGATCCCTGGACCCGCCGGGCCGGAATCCTGGCCGCGGGCCTGGGCGGAGAGCCGGGAGCGGCCGGGCCCCTGGGCACGCTGATCTCCCCTCTCCACAAGGACGGCCCGGAAAAGAACCTGGCCGCCCTCTCCCTGGGACTGCTCAGGGGCGGGCAGGGCAAGACCCTCCTCCTTCAAACCCTCCAGCGCATGTTGAGTCGTTCCCAGCAGGCCCACGCCCAGTCCCTCCTGGGATTCATGGCGGCCCTCACCTTCTGCGGAACACCGGGGGACGCGAATCCCCTGATTGTAAACCTGGAACAGGACAAGTTCGCCGAACGCCTCCTCCGGGGAGCCGCCGCCTGGCTCGCCGCCAGGCTGGACTTTCCTTCCGCATCCAAGATCCTCTTCCGCCTCCTGAGGAGAAAACGGGACGGAGCGCGCCCTTTCTACCTGGCCGCCCTGGCCTACGCCCCGCCGAAGGAGAAGAAGGGATGGCAGGAACTCTACGCGGCCGCCTCGCGGCATTTCGGAAAGGAGGCCCCCGCGGCCTTGGAGGCCCTGGAGGCCCTGGCATCCAGGGGCGGCAAGGAGGGGGCCCGTTACCTGGCCCGCCTGGCCAGGCGGGCCAAGGGACCCTGGGCGCACCTGGTCACGGTGGCCCGGGGAAGGGCCAAGGTGAAGGCCCCTGATTTTGTTGCGGCTCTCCGTAAGGATTTGCTGAAGGCCAAGGACCCGGAAAGACGGGCGGCCTGCGCCCTGGCGCTGGGATTCCAGGCCCTCCCGGGCACGGGGCCCGCCCTGCACCAGGCCCTCATGAAGGAGACCGATCCCTTCGTCCAGGGCGCCTTGGCCCTGGGCCTGGGACTATGCAAGGCGAACGCGGCGGACGTGGACCTGGCGGCCCTCTTCTTCCGTTCCCGAGACCCCTTCCCCGTGGAGGCCTCCGCCCTGGCCCTGGCGGCCCTGGGGGCCCGAAAGGATCCGCCGGCCTCGTTCTGGAGGGAAGGGGAAAAGGGAGGCGGCCAGCTCTGGGCCTGGAAACTCCAGTGGCTGGGCTGGTTCGGCGGAGAGGGGACACTTTCCGGCTTGGAGAAAATCCTTTCCAAGGCTCCCCTGGACCCCCAGGCCGTCACGGGAGCCCTCAGGGCCCTGCGGGTGGCGGCGGCGGCCCGCAAAGAGGCCCCGGCGGCGCGGATCTACATCTTCCCCACCTTTCCGGTGAAGGTGGACGCCTTGGACGAGGCCCGGGCCATGCTCTGGGGAAGAGGCCCCGGACCCAAGTGAGTCCCGGCCTTCCGCCGAACCACCAGTCCGAGAACCCGGAGAAGAGGACAAACCCACCCGCCGGCGCGTAATCCACCCCGGAGCCCCCGAAACTTACCAAAACCTTCCAAAACCCAGGTGACCCTCCCCCCGA
>CAYQBW010000181.1:5399-6103 GCA_964415725.1 uncultured Planctomycetia bacterium | reverse complement strand
GGGGGGTGGCCGTCCCGGGGAAGGGAGTGGAAGAGGTGCGAAAAGACCTGGACAGGATGTTCCTGGCCCTGGGGGGGCTGGACGCATTCCGTTCCCTGGGAGGCCTTCACGCGACCATACGGATCACCGCGTACGACCGCATGGGCTCGGAAGTCTTCTCCCGGAGCGCCGAGGAGGAGACCCTGACCGGACCCCTCCGGGGCGACCGGCTCAGCTTCACCCAGGGGCCCGTCCTGGGCCGCCGTGGTGAGGCCTTCTGGGCCAGTTTCCAGGGAGTGGACCGGCCCGACATGGTGCCCCGGGCGGCCCAGGAACTCCGGGTCCTCTCCTTTTTCCTGCGCTTTCCCTTCTGCCTGGCCGAGGGCGCCATGTTCCATCCCGTTTCGGCCTCGCCCGTGAAAAGAGGCGGAAACGAACTGATCGAGGCCGTCCTGAAAGGGGCGGGCGGGGAGGTCACCCTCTACCTGGAGCCCACCACCTGCATTCCCCGGGAGATCCTCTACGCTCCACCCGGGGGGAAACCCATCAGGATCCTGCTTTCGGATTGGCGGAACCTACAGGGAGTGGTTCTGCCCACCCGCAAGGCCGTTCTCTCCTCCGACGGAAAGAGGGTTTCCCTCGAGATCCGCACCCTCCAGGTGCTGGGGGGTTTCCGCTGGGGGCCGGAACATTTCCTGCCCCCGGGAAAAACGCCTTGAGGGCCG
>CAYQBW010000181.1:1943-5389 GCA_964415725.1 uncultured Planctomycetia bacterium | reverse complement strand
GAGGGCCGGAAAGGGGCCGGCCAAACGGGCGGCATGATCAAGACGGCTCCCGGTTTCCTCCTCCCTTCGATCCTTTTGCTTTTGTTTTCCCCTTTCTGTTCCGGGAGAGGGTCTGCCTGCCCGTCCCCGGGCCCCGAGCCGAACTCCGCCCCTTGGGGCAAGTGGTGGAAAGGAATCTTTTCGCCCGCCAAGTGCCCGGTGGACCTGCGTTTTCTGAACGCTTCCCACAGGCCCGCGGGGAAGACGGGCTTCGTCCGCGCCAAGGGGGGGGATCTTTTCTACGGGGACGGCGCCCCGGCCCGCTTCTGGGGGTGCAACGTCCAGGCCTATTCCCTCTTCTCTTCCCGGGGGGCGATCCGCCTCCAGGCGGAGAGGATCGCCAAGTTGGGCTTCAACCTGGTCCGCCTCCATCACCACGATTCCACGGGCTGGGTGAGTCCCACGGTGATCGACAAGTCCAAGCCCGACACCCGGCACCTGGATCCGGCGGGGCTGGATGGGATCGACTGGTGGATCAAGTGCCTGAAGGACCAGGGGGTCTTCGTGTGGCTGGATCTCCACGTGGGCCGGCTTCTCAAGAAAGGGGACCGGGTGGACGGGTGGGGCGAGGTGGCCCGCCGCGGGGGGGATCCCAGGGGGTTTTGTTTCATCAATGACTCGATCCGGGAGAGGATGGAGGAGTTCAACAGGAAATACCTCTCTCACGTAAACCGATTCACGGGCAAGGCCTACAAGGACGACCCTGCCGTGATGGGAATCCTCATCACCAACGAGAACGACCTGACGGGCCACTTCGGGAACCTCTTCCTCCCCGACAAGAACAACCCCTTCCACAACAAGCTCTTCATGGAACGGGTGAAGGCCTTCGCCGCCGGGACGGGGCTTCCGGCGGGGCGGCTTTGGAGGACCTGGGAACCGGGGCCCGCCAAGATCCTGCTTGCCGACCTGGAGCATTCCTGGTTCGCCGGGATGATGGGCGCCCTGCGGAGGATCGGGGTCCGCCAGCTCGTGGCGCCCGGGAACACCTGGGGGAACATGGCCCTCTTCGGCCTTCCTTCGCTTTGCGCGGGGGACCTGGTCGACGTCCACTCTTACGGGGAAGAGGGTTTCCTCAGGGCGGATCCGAGGAAAAGGCCCAACTTCCTCTCCTGGATCGCCGCGGCCCAGGTGGAAGGGAAACCCCTGGTCTGCACGGAGTGGAACCTGGGCCGGTTTCCCGCCTCGGACCGGTGCGCCGCCCCTCTCTACGTGGCCGCCCTGGCCTCCTTCCAGGGCTGGGACGCCATGATGGTGTACGGCTATTCCCAGGTTCCCCTGGACAGGATGCCTCGGCCCTCCAACTGGTCCTCCTTCACCGATCCCGCCCTGATGGGGCCCATGCCGGCGGCGGCCCTTCTCTTCAGGAGGGGGGACGCGGCCAGGGCGAAGAAGACCGCCCGGGTCCTGGTGGGCCGGAAAGACCTCTATGACAAGGCCCGGACTCCGCGGAACTCGGCCGCCCTGCGCACCCTCCCCGAGCTTCACCGGATGGTTCTTCGCCCGGCGGATATCAAGGAACTGAAATGGGACGTTCCTCCTCCCCGGGGGAAGGGACCTTCTTTCGACGTGAAGAACCTGGACCGGGATTTCCTTGCCGGGGAGTCCTCCAAGGTGGTCTCGGACACGGGAGAGCTGGTCCGGGACTGGGCGGCGGGAACCCAGACGATCGATACGCCCCGGACCAAGGCGGTCCAGGGGGAGGTTGGGGGAAGAACGATCCGCCTGAGGAATACGACCTTCAGGATCCGGACGCCCCTGTGCGCGGTGTCCCTTTCAAGCCTGGACGGAAAGCCTCTTTCCACGTCGGGGAGGATCCTGGTCACGGCGGTGGGCAAGGCCTTTCCCTCCCCTGGAAACAGGCTCCCTTTCTTGTCGGAGCCCGTGGAGGGGGAGGTGGAGCTGGCCAACGGCCGGGACCTGGTCCTGTATCCACTTGCGCCGGACGGGAAGAAGGAAAAAGGAATCCGCCTCTCCCGGAGGAAGCTTGCCCTGGTGATTCCCCTGGAGAAGGCCTATCGCACCCACTGGTGCCTCCTGGAAGCGCCCTGACCAGGGCTAACGGTCGAAGGAACCGTGGTAGACGGGCCCTCCCATTCCGGGGCCGGAGAGGCGGGTCCAGTATCTCTTGGGCACCAGGGTGTTCCATACGGGCTCAGGGATTTCGAGGCCTCCCGGGTCGCTGAGGGCGCATGCCGTGATGTCGTAGAAGGGACCCTCGGAGAATTCGAAGAACCACGGGCCTTTCCAGGGGGGAGGGGCGGCGGGCCGGAAGCGGTTGGGGCGGTCCGGGTCCTGTTCCAGGAGCGGCCCTTTCCAGGGCCGGTCGGGAAGAAGGCGGTCCGCCGCGCGGTGGAGCTTGTCCGCCAGCGCCCGGGAGGCCTTGGAATAGTTGCGGGAAAGAAGGAGCTCGTGGGAGGAGCGGATCCACTCCTCCTTTCTTTCCTCCTCCTGGCGGGCGGACCGGTCGTAGTAGTGGATCACCCGGGCGGCGGGCTGGTGCAGGATTCGGTAACCCCTTTGGCGTAACCTGAGCACCAGGTCCGCATCCTCGCCGTACATGAAGAAACCTTCGTGGAAGAATCCCGCCTCCTCCAGGCCGGCCCGGGGGACGATCATGCACGCGCCGCAGAGCATCTCCACCGGGCCGGGCCTTTGGGTGGTTACGTAGGCGAGCCTTCTTTTCAACTCCCTCTTCTCGATGCCCAGGGCGGGAAGGCGCTTCTTGAGGAGGTTCTTGAGAGGCAGGAAGGGACCGGGAAGGAGGGGCTCGGAGACGGTAAAGAAGAGGTCGTCGTCCAGGAAGAGGCGGGCCCCGGCGGCGGCCCTTTTTCCCTCCACGGCTTCCACAAGGGCGTCCAGGGTTCCGGGAAGGACACGGGTGTCGGGGTTGAGAAAGAGAACCAGTCCCTCCCGGATCTCCCGGAGGGCCAGGTTGCATCCCTTCCCGAACCCAAGGTTTTTTCCGGGGTCCAGGATCTTCGGGGAGAGGGGAAGGGGGGGATCCTCCAGGGAGGCCCCGGGGGTCCGGCCGTTGTCCACCACCCAGGCGGTCAACTCCTTCACCCGGAAGGAGGAGGCCAGGTCCTCCTCCACCGAGGCCAGGGACCGGCGGAGCTCCCCCTCGCATCGGTAGTGGACGGTCACAAGGTGCAGGTGGCTCATGGTGATCCTCGGCTGGAGAAGGGCGGGAGAAGGATGCCCGAACCAGGGTCCGGGGACAACGGAACAGGTGGCGCCCCGTGGGACGCCGGGGGGCGGACCCTGGGAAAGGAGGTCAGCAAAAGGGCTGATCTTGCCGATGAGAAGGGGGTAGTCCGGCCCGAACAGGAGGATGGATGGCTTTCGAGGGTGACCTCCAGGAAATCAGCCTGGCGGACGTTCTTCAGACCCTGGAATCCAACCAGAAG
>CAYQBW010000181.1:0-1933 GCA_964415725.1 uncultured Planctomycetia bacterium | reverse complement strand
CGAAAGCGGCGCGGCGCGAGAGCCCGCGGCGGCGAATCCAACCAGAAGACAGGGTTGCTCACCGGCTCCCCCGGCGGGGGAGAGGCGGGGTGGATCCTCGCCCTGGGAGTCGGCGCCCTGGCGGCGGTGGCCCGGGAGGACGGGACCGTCCCCTCGCCGGCGGACCTCCTGGTCCGGCAGGGCTGGGTGGAGGAGGAGCAGGCCGCCCAGGCCTTGAAACGGTGGCGGCGGGCCCGGAAGAAGACCCTGGGAAAGATCCTCGAGGACATGGGGCTCATGACCCGGGAGGATTGGCTGGGCCTGGTGGAACAGGTGATCCGGGAAGAGGCCCTTTTGTGCCTCAACGCGGAGAAGGCCACCTTCTCCTTCGAGGAGGGCGAGCCTCCCTGGGACTCCTTCGACCCGGAGCAAGTGGAGGCGGGGGTGCGGCTCGCCGTGGGCCCCCTTCTTCTGGAAGCGGCCCGGCGGGCCGACGAGTGGGAGCGGATCCGCAGAAACATCGGCTCCGAGACGGAGGTCTACTTCGCCGTCGAAGGGAACGAGCCTGAAGTGGAGGACCAGGTCCAGGCGGAGGTTCTGGATGCCCTGGCCGAGGGGATGGACCTGGGAACCCTGCTGGCTGAACTGCCCTACCCCCGTTTCGAGGTTCTCAAGGCCCTTTCCGATCTCCTGGAGGCGGGCCTGGCCCGGCCCGCCGCCCCCGAGGAACTCCTGGAGATGGCCGAGGAGGACCTGGCCGCCGGCGACGACGAGCGGGCCGTGCGCCGCCTCCGGGGCGCCCTGGAGGTGCACAGGCATGACGCGGCCTTACGGATACAGTTGGCGGAGATCCTGGAAGGGCTGGGCCGGGAGAAGGAGGCCGCCCGCGAGCTGGCCCTGGCGGCGGGGGACCTGGAGGAAAGAGGGGAGGGGGAAAAGGCCTGGAGCCTCCTGGGCCGGGCCGTAGACATGTGCCCCGCCGATCCCGCCCTCAGGGCCAGGTATCTCCAGGCCTGTCTCAGGGAAGGGGCGATCCGGGCCGCCCGGGAGGAAGGGCTGGAACTGGCGCGGCTCTATATCTCCCTGGGGCTGGCCGACCAGGCGCGCCGGGTCCTGGTCTCCCTGCTCAAGCATTCCTCTCTCAAAGGAGACGACGCGCTTCTCCTTCAGCTCGCCGAGGTGGAGACCCTGGGGGGAAGGCTGGAGAAGGCCCTGGAGATCCTCATGCGGATGGCTCACCTGGCCCGGAAGAAGGGCGAGGAAAAGAGGGCCCTGGACCTCTACCAGCGGGTCCTGGGCCTGGTCCCGGAGCACGGGGAAGCGAAAAGGGCCATCGAAGAGGTGAAGACCGGGCTCTACCGGCGGAAGAGGGCCATGAAGAGGCGCCTGGTCCGGGTGGGGCTTCTCACGGCCCTGTGTTCGGGGGCTTTCATCTGGACTCTCCACGAGGTGGCGGGCCGGTCTTCCCTCATGCGGGCCTACAGGGAAGCCCTGGAAGAGTCGGCCTGGGGGCGGCCTTCCGCGGCGATTCCGGTAATGCGGGTTGTGGCCGAGACCCATCCCCTGACCTTCGCCGGGAGGGAAGCCCGCGACCGGGCGGCCGGGCTGGCGGAGTTGGAGAAGGCCCGGGTGGAAAGCCTCCTGGCCCGGGGGGAATACGGGCCGGCTTCCATGGGCCTTCTCCGCCTGAAGGAGGACGCCCGGGGCGTGATGCCCAGGAAGGCGTGGTGGGGGCTTTTGGGCAAGGTCATCCTCGGGGCCTCGGCGGCCCCCCTTTCGCCCCGCCGGGAGGCCCTCCTTCTCTGGAGCCTGGGGAGAATTACGGGAATCCGGAAAAAGGACCTCTCCGCATGGCGCGCCTGGTGGAACCGGTCGGGTTCCCAGTTTCCCTGAGATTCCGTTGGCTACGGGAATCGGGGGTCAAAGGGCCGGATCCATCGGGATTTGGGGGCCG
>CAYQBW010000180.1:0-6105 GCA_964415725.1 uncultured Planctomycetia bacterium | reverse complement strand
CCGGCCCCCTCCCTGGCCTTCTTCAAGGCCTCCGAAACGGTCCCTCCCTTGAACGTGGTGATTCTCATGAACTAACCCCCGCGGTCTCGAGCCGGACCGTCCCGATGCTCTCGATCTTCCGGGCCACCGCCGCCTCCTGGTAGGAAAGGACGGCCCCGCCGGGCACGGCGGCCAACAGGGTCTCGGCCAGGAAGGGTCTCAAGGCCGCCCTGGTGAGCAGGACGGGCTCGTGGCCGGACTGGATGGCTTTTTGGAGTTCCGCGGCGGCGGAATCGACGAGCTTGCCCAGGAACCCGGGAGGAAGGTTGGAGAGGTCCCCGCCCCGGGCCACCACGGCGTCGGCCATGGTGCGCTCCAGGGTCTGGTCCAGGGTGACGGCCCAAAGGGTCCCTTCCTCGTCCAGGAAAGGCTCCACGATGGAGCGGGCCAGCCGGCGCCTCACCTCCTCGGTGAGGGACCGCAGGTCCTTGGTCTCCATGGCCCCGTCGGCCAGGGCCTCCAGGATGAGGCCCAGGTTCCGGATGGAGACCTGCTCCTTGAGGAGGGAGGCCAGCACCTTCTGGACCTGGCCCACCGTAAGAAGCCCGGGCACCACCTCCTCCACCACGGCGGGGGTCAACTTCTTCTGGGCGTCCAGCATGGCCTTCACGTCGTCCCTGGTGAGGAGTTCGTGGGCGTGCCTCTTGAGGATCTCCGTCAAGTGGGTGACCAGCACGGAGACGGCGTCGATGACGGTATACCCGGAAAGCTCGGCCTGGGCCTTGTTGGTGGCGGTGATCCACTTCCCCGGAAGCCCGAAGGCGGGCTCCACCGTCTCGATTCCCTCGATCTCCACCTGGCCGCCTCCCGGGTTCATTGCCAGGTAGTGGCCGGCCCGGAGTTCTCCCCTTCCCACCTCCTGGCCGCCCAGGAGGATGCGGTAGCTGTTGGGCTGGAGCTGGATGTTGTCCTTCACCCGGATGGGGGGGACGATCACCCCCGTGCGGGATGCGAATTGCCTGCGCATGTTGCCGATCTGCTCCAGCAGGCCGCCCCCCTCGCCGGGCTCCACGAGCCCGATGAGCCGGTAGCCGATCTCGATCCCCAGCCGGTCCACCTGGAGGACTTCCTCCACCGTGGGGGCCGGGCCGCCCGGGGGAAGGGCCCGCTCCTCCGCCTCCTGGGCGGCCTTCTCCCGGGCTTCCTCCTCCTCGCCTTCCTTCTTGAGTCCCAGCCAGATCGCGAACAGAACCGCCGACATGACGGCGAAGGGAGGGAAGGGAAGGCCCGGGATCAAGCCAAGAAGAAGGAGAAGCCCCGCGGCCGAGAGAATCGCTCTCGGCTGGGCCGTAAACTGGCGTGTCACCTCGCCGGCCATGGCCTCCTTGGTGGCGGCCTTGGTGACGAGCACGCCGGCGGAGGTGGAGAGCACCAGCGAGGGGATCTGGCTCACCAGGCCGTCGCCCACGGTGAGGATGGTGTAGATCTGCATGGCCTGGAGGGGGGCCAGGCCCCGGTTGAGCCAGCCCACCAGGATTCCGCCGACGATGTTGATGGCCGTGATGATCAAGCCCGCCACGGCGTCGCCCCGGACGAACTTGCTGGCCCCGTCCATTGCCCCGAAGAACTCGGCCTCCCGCTGGATCCTGTCCCGGCGCTCGATGGCCTCCTCGTTGGTGATCAGCCCGGCGTTGAGGTCGGCGTCGATGGCCATCTGCTTGCCCGGCATGGCGTCCAGGGTGAACCGGGCCGCCACCTCGGAGATCCTGGTGGCGCCCTTGGTGATGACCACGAACTGGATGATCACCAGGATGAGGAAGACCACCATCCCCACCACGTAATTGCCCCCGACGACGAAATCGCCGAAGGCCTTGATCACGGTCCCGGGGTTTCCATAGAGGAGGATGAGCCTTGTGGAGGCCACGTTGAGGGAGAGTCTCAGCAGGGTGGTGAAAAGCAGAAGGCTCGGAAAAGTGTGGAATTCCAGGGGGCTGGAGATGTTGAGGATCACCAGCATGATCAGGAATGAGAGGCCGATGTTGAAGGAGATCAGGATGTCCAAAAGGAAGGGGGGCAGGGGGACGATCAGGATGATGAGGATCGCCACCACCCCCAGGGCGAGGAAGAGGGTGGCCCGGGAGACCTGGTTGCCCGGTCCCGGGTCCGCCACGGCCAGGGGGTTGCCGAGGGTCGTCATCTATTCCCGCCTCCTCCCGTCACTTCGGCGTATTTTCCGGTCATGCGGTAGACATGGGAGAGCACGGCCGCAACGGCCTGGTAGAACTTGACCGGCACCTCGTCCCCTACCTCCACCGACCGGCAGAGGGCCCGGGCCAGGGGAGGGTCCTCGTAGAGGGGGACGTCGTTCTCCGCGGCGATCTCCCTGATCCGCAGGGCCACTTCGTTCCACCCCTTGGCCACCACCCTCGGGGCCGCCATGACCTCCTGGTCGTACTGGAGGGCCACCGCGGCGTGGGTCGGGTTGGTGATGACCACGTCCGCCTTGGGAACCTCCTGCATCATGCGCAGCCGGGCCATCCTCTTCTGGGCCTGGCGGATCCTCCCCTTGATGAGGGGATCCCCCTCGGCGTTCTTCTGCTCGTCCTTGACCTCCTGCTTGGTCATGCGCAGGTCCCGGGCGTGCTGCCATTTCTGGTAGACCAGGTCTCCCACCCCCAGGACGAAGAGCACCGAGGCCACGACCCAGAGGAGGCGGAGGACCGAGTCCAGCATGACGCCCGCCGCCACGGGGATGTCCACCCTGCTCAGGTTGAGAAGGGTTCCGAAATCCCCGCGGAGGGTGAGCCAGAGGACCAGGCCCATCACCACCAGTTTCGCCGCGGAGAAAAGCATGCGCATGACGCCGCGGACGTTGAAGATCCGCTTCATCCCGCTCACGGGATTGAATTTCTCCGGCTTGAACTCCAGGGCCTTGGGGGTGATCCGGAACCCCACCTGGATCACGCCCGCCACGAGCGCCACCAGGAGGACCCCCGCGGCGAGGGGGCCCACCACCAGCCCCACCAGGACGGCGATGCGCTTGAGGATCCCCACCGCCTCGGGAAGACCGAAGTGCTTGAGCGGCGTCCCTCCCAGGAACTCCCTCATGTTGGAGAGCAGGAGGGAGGCCACCCGGGGGCCCTGGATGGTGAGAAGGGCCGCCGTGGCCATCATGAGGACGGCCATGGAGAAATCCTGGCTCCGGGCCACCTGGCCCTTCTCCCTGGCCTCCTCCCTCCTCTTGGGAGTCGCTTTTTCGGTCTTTTCTTCGTCCGGCATGGGCAAATCCTAAAAGGGCGCCACAAGGTGGATGGTGGCCGCCGCGATCTGCTGGAAGATCTCCTCCACGTGGGGAAGGACCCTTGGGATGAACACCACGCATCCCATGAGCCCGATGACGATCTGCAGGGCGAAGGCGAATTCCATCATGTTGATCTGCTGGACCGCCCTTCCCACCACGAGGAGGGCGAGCATCATGAGCAGCATCACCGCGAACACCGGGGCCGCCAGGGACATCCCGTTGGTGAAGATCGCGTCGGTAAGGGCCGTGAACCCCTTGAGGGCCCGGGAGGGATCGAAGGGGGCTCCCAGGGGAAGGACGTTGTTTACGGCGGCAATGATCCGGAAGGCCAGGAGATGGCCGTTGAGCTTGAAAAACAGGATCAGCCCCATGGTCTCCAGGAACTGGGAGAGGACCACCCCCTGGTCCCCCGTATCGGGATCCATGGCCCGGGACATGTTGAGCCCCATGTTCTGGCCGATGATCTCCCCCGCCACGACGAGTGTGCCGAAGAGCGTGTTCAGCCCCATCCCGAGAAGCAATCCCACCAGGACTTCCCGGACCGCCATGAGCGCGAAAAGAAAGAAATTCGGCGGCAGGGGCACGATCACCGGTCTCGGCAGGTAGAGAAGCGCCCCCATCCCCACGGCCAGGACGATCCTGGGCCAGCGGGAATCCCCCCTCCTTCCCAGGACGGGAAGCCCCATGATCAGTCCGCCGGCGCGGAAGATCATGAGCAGGGCACCGGGCAAAAAGGCGAGAAGGGCGGTCTCCACAGGCTCAGCCCCCCAGGTTTCCCATCAGCAGGATCATGGACCGGGCGAAATCCACCAGGACCTGGAGGATCCAGGGGAGGAGGACGATCAGGGTGAGGGCCACGGCCAGCATCTTGGGCACCAGCGTCATGGTCTGCTCCTGGAGGGAGGTGACCGCCTGGAAGAGGCTGACCAGCAGCCCCACCATCATCCCCACCACCAGGGCGGGGGTGACGATCTTGAGGGCGGTGAGCAGGGTCGCCCGCCCGATGTCCACGACCATGAGTTCATTCATTTCCGGACTCCCGCTTTCTCAAGTTGTGAAGAAACTCTGGGTGAGCGAACGGATCACCAGGCCCCACCCGTCCACGAGCAGGAAAAGGAGGATCTTGAAAGGCGTGGAGATGATCACGGGCGGAAGGGTGAACATCCCCATGGAGATCAGGATGCTGGCGATCACGATGTCGATGACCAGGAAGGGCAGGTAGAGAAGGAACCCCATCTGGAAGGCCGTCTTGAGCTCGGAGAGCACGAAGGCGGGAACCAGGAGGTGGAAGGGTACGTCCTCCGCCGTGGCCGGAGGCTTGGCGTGGGAGATCTCGTAGACGAGCTGGAGGTCCTCCTCGTGGGTCTGGCGCAGGAGGAACCTGGAAAGGTCCTTACCGGCGACCTGGGCCGCCTCGAAGAAGCCCATCTTCCCCTCCGAATACGGTTTCAGGGCGTGCTCGTTGATGGCGGAGAAGGTGGGGGCCATCACGAAGATGGTGAGGAAGATGGCGATCCCCACGGTCACCTGGGAGGGAGGCATCTCCTGGACGGTGGTGGCCCGCTTCAAGAAGGAGAGGACCACCACGATCCTGGTGAAAGAGGTCACCGTGAGCAGAAGGGCCGGCGCGAAGGTGAGGGCCGTGATGATGAGGACCATCTCCAGGGCGCTGGACATGGCCTGGGGGCCCTTCTTGCCGCCGATGGACAGGGAGATGGCCGGGATCCCCCCGCTGGAAGGAGCGGGGGGGCCCACCTGGGCTCCCGCCGGACCGGCCAGGAGGAGCAGGCCCCCGAGGACGAGGAGTCCCAGGAGAATTCCCTTCCTGCGCATCTCAGTCCCCTCCCGCCGCCCCGGCCTTCAGGATCCGCCGGAAAGGAATTTCCCCCCTCCCGAGGGGAATCTCCGGGGCCGGTCCGGCCTCCTCTTCCTCCTCTTCCTCCAGGGGAGGAGTCTCGGGGAGGGTCTCTTCTTCTCCCAGTTCCATGAGCAGGGTGATCCCCTTCTCCGTCTCCCCCAAAAGAAGGAGCCGCTCCGACGCCCGGGCCAGGACCAGCCTCTTGCGCCTGCCCAGTGGCAGGGTCTCCACCAGGGCCAGGGCCCGCCGCCTTCCGGCGGGCCCCCGTCTTTTCTGGAGCCTGGAAAGCAGGAAGACCGCGCCTCCCGCCAGGACCAGGACCAGGAGGGTGGCCCCGGCCACCTGGAAGATGGAGGCCCGCCACTGCCTGCCCTCCTGGAAGAGGGAGGAAGTTCCCCCGTCCCCCGCCTTCTTCCCTGCCTTCCGGCCGGAGAAGAGAAATCCCTTTGCCGCCGGCGGGGCGGGGGCCTCCCCCCGGGCCGCCTTGGGGGACCGTCCCTGCCCTTCCGATCCCTTGGGGGCCAGGAAGGAGAGAAGAATCAAGGCCCCGATCAGGAGGGCCGCCTTTGCCTTGCCGCTCATCCAGGTTTCCTCCGGCGCCCGCCTGAGCAAGAGGCGTACCGGGAGGAAAACCACAAGATGTAGGGGTGGGCCGCGGGAGGGCCGCAAGAGGCCTGGAGAGTTCTTCCACAGGCTGATGTCTGGGCCCACAATGTCCCAAGCCCTGCCCTTCCCCCGCCGGAAACAGGGGGAGGGGCGGGACGCGGTTCTTGTCCCTTCCTTGTTTTCGGTCTGGAGGCCGCCGCCGATGGAGATCGTCCTTGCCGAGGAAGTCCGGGGCCTGGTCCGCCTGGGTGTGCTGGAACTCAGGGACTGCCGGGTCCGGGAGGACAGGGAGGCCACAGAAGACCTCCTCCTGGAGAAGGAGCGGGAGATCCGGTCCCGTTTCCAGGGGATGGCGCCTGGA
>CAYQBW010000179.1:0-6106 GCA_964415725.1 uncultured Planctomycetia bacterium | reverse complement strand
GCCCCGCCGGCCCGTTTGCATCCCTTGCCGGCCAGGGCCTTCTCCAGGAGGGCCCACCCCGGGTCGCCGGCGGGAAGACCGCTCCCCGGCGTCTCGACCCTGTAAGTCCGGGAAAGAGAAAAGGCGGGCCCGGCGAGCCATCTCTTGGGAGCGGGACGGACCGGGGGCGCCTGGGAAAGACAAGGGGGATCGAGACAAACCAGGGGGAGCAGGAACAAAAACGAAAAACCGCGCATGGAAACCACCTCCGGGGACGGGCGGGTTCCCATCCTCCCACGAACCTCTTCTTCCCGCCAGGATCGAAAGAATCCTTCCTTCCCATCTCCCTTCCCCCCAGGACTTGACCGGTGTGGTGTCTCCTTCATAAGGTCCAGGTTCCCCTCCGCGCATTCACGAGGAGAACAGCCGTGGGAAAAACCCGACGTACCATCCGGCAGGCTTTGAATCGTACCGGGATCGCCGGCGGAGTGGCGGCTCTTTTCTCTTCTCCTGGTTCAGCGGCTACAAGATGACTTTTCCTTCCTACATCCACCTCCATCGTTCGGGCGAGCTCGAAAAAAGGGCGGAAAAGGCCCTGGAGACGCTCTCCGCCTGCCGGCTCTGTGGAAGGCGGTGCGGGGTGAACCGCCTGGAGGAGTGGGGAAAGGCCGGGTGCCGGACGGGGAGATTCGCCAAGGTGGCCTCCTTCGGTCCCCATCACGGCGAGGAGTCCCCCATCCGGGGAAGGCGGGGTTCGGGGACCATCTTTTTCGCCGCCTGCAACATGGCCTGCGTCTATTGCCAGAACTGGGAGCTGAGCCGGCTGGACCGGGGCCTGGAGACCAAGCCGGGGGAACTGGCGGAGATGATGCTGGCCCTCCAGGAGATGGGCTGCCACAACATCAACCTGGTGAGCCCCACCCACGTCCTTCCCCAGGTCCTGGAGGCCCTGGTCCCCGCCGTAGAAAGAGGACTGAGGCTCCCCCTCGTCTGGAACACGGGAGGATACGACTCTATGGAAGCCCTGGCCCTCCTGGAGGGGGTGGTGGACATCTACATGCCCGACGCCAAGTACGGGGACAGCAAAACCGCCCTCGAACTCTCGGGCGTCCGGAATTACGTGGAGGTGAACCAGGCCGCCCTCCTGGAGATGCGCCGCCAGGCGGGAGACCTGGAGACGGACGAAGAGGGCCTCGCCCGAAGAGGTCTCCTGGTGCGCCACCTGGTCCTCCCGGGCGGCCTTTCGGGGAGCAAGGAGGTGCTCCGCTTCCTGGCCGGGTCCGTCTCCCCAAGGACCGCCGTCAACGTAATGGACCAGTACCACCCGGCCTTCGAAGCCTCCAAGCACCCTCCCCTGGACCGGCCCCCCACCACCGCCGAGATCGAAGAGGTCCTGGAAGAAGCCCGCCGCCTGGGCCTGAGACTGGTGGACGAACCCCGGTCTTGAGAAGAAAACCGCTCCAAGCCCCTTCCCCTTGGCGGGAGAATGGGGCGGCCCCAGGTCGAAACGCTACGAATGCTCCGGGACAGAACATGAAGAACACCTTTTTTCTCCTCCTTCTTTTCCTTCCGCCCCTTCTCGCGGGTCCCGCCTTCCCCCAGGGAGGCTGGGGATTCAAGGCCGCCGCCGAAACTCCAAGCGGTCTTCCCCGGGTCCTCTTGATCGGGGACTCCATCTGCAACGGCTACAGGCGGGGCGTGGCCCGCCGGCTCAAGGGAAAGGCCGCTGTGGACGCCTGGGTCACCGCGCACCACCTGGCCTCGGCGGGCCTCCTGAAGGAACTGGACCGGGTCCTGGCCCGCGGGCCCTACCAGGTGATCCACTTCAACATCGGTCTCCACGGGTGGCCGGAGGGGCGGATTCCGAAGGGCCAATACGACAACCTGGTGCGCCGGTATTTTCTCTTTCTCCGCCAAAGGGCCCCGGGCGCCGCCCTCGTCTGGGCTTCCACCACGCCCATCACGGTCAAGGGCAATCCAACCCATCTCGACCCGGAGCTGAATCCCATCATCGTGAAACGAAACGCCCTGGCGGCGCGGGCCGCCGCCGAGTACGGGATCGCCCTGGACGACCTCTACGGCCTGGCCGCCCGCCACCTGGACCTGGGAAAGGGGGACAGGTTCCACTACAAGCGGGAGGGATTCGAACTCCTGGCGTGGCAGGTGAGCCGGTCGGTCCTGGCCGCCCTGGAAGCCCGGCGCCAAAGACGGCGGACCCGGCCGGTCCACCTCTTCGTCGCTCCCTGGGGCAAACCCGGAGCCTCCGGCACCTGGGCGGATCCCCTGCCTTCTCCCGAAGCGGCAAGAAACGCCCTGCGGGCCCTGAAAAAGAAAAAGGGCCTGCCCCCCGGCGGGGCGCGGATCTTTCTGAGGGGCGGCCTTTACCGCCTGGCCCGCCCCCTGGTGCTGACCCCCAAAGACGGCGGAAGGCGGAACAAGCCGGTGGTCTACGCGGCCTGGCCCGGCGAGACGCCCGTCTTCACCGGCGGAAGGCGGATCACGGGCTGGAAACCCTTGAAGGAAAAACTTTCCGCCCTCTCCCCCAATGCGAAGGGCAAGATCTGGTATGCACCTATCCCCAAGGGCTGGCGCTTCCACTACCTCTTCGTCGACGGCAAGCGGGCCGTCCGCTCCCGGTCGTGCAACGACGACTTCTGGCGGCACTGGCCCAGGAAGTTCACCTTCGGGCCCCCCGATCCCAAGGGACAGGTCGTCACCTTCCCGGACAAGAGCCTCCTGGCCCACGTCCCCTCCAACGGCGACACCGAGATGGTCCTGGTCCTGGCCCAGTACGGCAAGATGGCCAACGGGGTCCTCAAATCCGTAAACCCGGAAAATGGGACGGCCCGCTGGAACGACACCATGCAGAACATCGTGCCCTCCCGGAATATCCAGGAGAGGGCCTACCGCCTGGAGAACGCCCTCTGTTTCCTCGACGAGCCCGGCGAGTGGGCCGTGGATTCGGCGAAAGGGCGGGTCTACTACTGGCCCCCCGAGGGGGGGATGGAAGGAGCCGTGGTCGAGGCGCCCCGCCTCTACGAGCTGATCCGCCTGGAAGGAAAAGAAGGCAAGGGCCCCAAGGTCCGGTTCGTGGAGATCCGGGGGCTCACCCTCTCCTGCACGGACCGCCTGCCCGAGGACCAGTGGCCTCACTCGTGGTTGAGGCGCCAGTGGGAGATCCCCGACGGCGCACTCTTCATCTCCAACGCCGAGGATTGCGCCGTGGAAGGATGCAGGATCCTGGATCCCGGCGGTTACGGCATCGTCCTGCACCACCACGCCCGCCGCTGCCGGATCCTTGGAAACGAAGTGGGCCGGACAGGCGCGGGAGGGATCTTCCTCCAGGGCTACGGCCCGGGCCTCACCGACGCCAACAACCACAACATCGTGGCCTTCAACTGGTTCCACGACCACGGCCTCGGCAACTACTGGCACTCCCCGGGGATCCAGATCTACCAGTCGGGATACAATCTGGTCGAATACAACCTGATCCAGCGCTCGGCCTACAACGGCATCTCCACCACCGGCGCCGACCCGGACCGCCTCTCCAGGATCGAATACGTGGAGCCCGGCCACCCGCGGGGCCAATGGGACCCCTGGACGCTCTACGAGCCCAAGACCGAGGACTGGCCCCGGGATCTCCTGGAGAAGATCCGCAAGGGGAAATTCAAGTTCGACCGGGAGACGGTCAAGCCCTT
This sequence comes from uncultured Planctomycetia bacterium, assembly GCA_964415725.1. Classification (GTDB taxonomy): domain Bacteria; phylum Planctomycetota; class UBA1135; order UBA1135; family JALUZX01; genus JALUZX01. Next base: position 2,429 of record CAYQBW010000179.1, on the reverse strand, counting down.
GCTGCACTCCAACGCCAACCTGGTCCAGCACAACGTGATCGTGGAACCCCACTCCACCCTCAACGAGGGCGGCGCGATCTACGCCTGGTGCTGCGGCCGTTGGAACGTCTGGCGGGCCAACCTGGTCTACAAGTCCCGGGGCATGCCCGCCTCCTCGGTGATCGCCCTGGACGACCTGGTGGAGTTCACCACCGTGGAGGACAACGTCTTCCGGGTGGACGGTGTGATCCTGGACGGGGTGGGCGTGCGCCCCGCCGAAAGGGGGGACATCCTGAGGAACAATTTCCGCGCCTGCTTCGATCCGCGGTTCGCGGCCAGGCGGAAACGCGGCCTGGGCAAGGCCTGGACCAACGTCGAAGGAAGGGCGCCCCTGGACCGGCTCTACCGCTCCATATGGTCCGCTGTGCTCCGCCGTGGCGGCTGGCCCGGCTCTCCGAGAGTGGGCATCCCGGGCCTGGACGACGAACATTCCACGGTAAGCCCCCCCAAGCCCCGGTGAAGAAGACCAAGGAAATGCACGACGTCATCGACAAGTGAAGCTCCCGCCCGCGGACCGGGCGGAGGCTTCCCCTATATCTCTCCCTTGATCGCCCGGATCATGGCCCAGAAGTTCTCCATGGGGGTGTCGAGCTGGACGTGGTGGGTGGGCCCGATGATGAGCCCTCCCCCCTTTCCCAGGGTGCGGATCCTCTCCTTCACCTCGGCGCGCACCTCCTCGGGCGTCCCGAAGGGAAGTGTATACTGTTCGTCGATGGACCCCCAGAAACAGAGCCTGTCTCCGTAGAGACGTTTCAGCCCGGCCGGGTCCATGGATCCAGGCTGGACGGGGTTGAGCACGTCCAGGCCGATGTCGATGAGCTCCGGGATGATGGGCTCGATGTTTCCGTCCGAGTGGTAGGCGACCTTGATCTCCGGGTTGGCCTCCTTGATCCGGCGGATGAGTTCGGCCATCCGGGGCTTGAAATACTTTCTCCAGAGCCGGGGGGAGATCATCATCCGGTTCTGCTCCCCCATGTCGTCGCCGAGCCAGATCATGTCCACCCCCATGGAGGCGAGCCTCGTGGCCGTCACCATGTGGTAGTCGTAGGGGATGTCCAGGATCCGCTCGGCAAGGCCGGGGTTCTCCACCAGGTCCATGAGCATCCTGCTGAGTCCCCGGAGCGCCCAGGCCGTCTCCCAGATGGTGCAGACCGCCACGCCCACGATCCAGTACTCCTCCCCGTATTCCCGGATCACACGGGCCGCCTCGTCGTAGAGTTCCGGCCGGCCCGGGTCGGGGGGGACGTAGGTCTCGATGGCCGAGTCCTCTGCCAGGGGGTGGCCGTCGATCTCCATGTAGTGGCCCTTGCCGAAGGGCGTCTCGTAGGGAGCGGCGATCCAGCGCACGCCCCATTCATCGGTATACTCCTCTCCCTCGTGGCAGTAGGAGTTCACCCAGCCCACCGAGGTGAGAAGCATGTCCTCCCCCAGGGCCCGCTCAAGGACGTAGGTGTTCCCCCCGCCGTGGGGGTTGTGGGAGGAGATGTCGATCCCGAGTTCCCGGGCGAGCCTTTGGGCGAACTCGGGGGTGAAACTCACCTGCATGGGGGGCCGGTCCGTCTCCTCCATGGAGAGGGCCGCCCGGACGCGATCCTTGGGTTTCATGGTTTCCTTCCGGGAGGGGTCATTCCAGCGGGGACCTGTGGACAAGAACCCTACCATCCTCCAGGAAAGGAAGGGATCGGGAAAGGCGCAGGCCTCCGTCGCCCTCCCTACTTGGCCAGAACCAGAGGGCTGAAGAGGACGTAGAGGGCGAGGGTGGCGGCGATGACGAAGAGGCCCGCCACGAGGGCCGTCTTGGAGGACTGGAGGGCGATGGTGGTCTGTTTCTTGAATTCCACAGGCTCGGGCAGGGGCATCAGGAGAGTAATGACCGCCATGACGGCCAGACAGAGGCCGAGGCATACGGCCATCCTGTTGAGAAACTGCAAGGAGGGCCAGAAAAGCATGAGAGCCCCGTAGGCGACGATGTTGGTGAGGAGCCCCACTACGCCGGCGGAACCGGGCCCCCTTCGGACCAGGAGGCCGAAGACGAAGACCGCCAGGATACCCGGCGAGATGAAACCCTGGCTCTCCTGGATGATGGTGAAGATGCTGTTCTTGATCTTGGGGTTGCCGAGCTGAGGGGCGAGGAAGATCGCCACGCCCGTGAAGATCACCACGCAAATCCTTCCAAGGAGTACGATCCGCTTCTGAGAGGCGCCGGGTGAGATGTAGCGCTTGTAGATATCCATGGTGAAGATCGTGGAGGCCGCGTTGAGCATGGCCGCGAGCGAACTCACCACCGCGCCCAGCAGGGCGGCCATGACAAACCCGAAGATCCCCACCTTCTGGGGAAGGACATTCGCCAGGAGCTGGCCGAAGGCTGTATCGTACTTGTAGGCGATGGG
>CAYQBW010000178.1:0-6139 GCA_964415725.1 uncultured Planctomycetia bacterium | reverse complement strand
GGCGGTCTCCACTGGAAGACCAACACCGACCGGCTCCCCAACCTGGCCATCTGCTGCCTGGCCATGGACCCGTCCAACCCGGACGTGATCTACGCCGGCACGGGGGAGGGCTACTTCAACGGAGACGCCGTGGGCGGCACGGGGATCTACGTCTCCAAGGACAACGGCAAGAGCTGGAGCCTTCTTCCGGCCACCTCCAGGTGGGACAACGTGTGCCGCATCTCCATAAACCCCAAGAACGGGAGGGTCATCCTCGCCGGAAAGCGCTACGGCGGAATCTATCTTTCCACCGACGGCGGGGCCACCTGGTCCAGGCGGAAGTGGGCCCAGGGGTGTTTCGACATCGACTTCGACCCCAATGATCCTTCCAAGGCGGTGGCCTCCCTGATCGACTACAAGTCCAGCCTGGGAGGATGGTATCACCATGTCGTCTATTCCGTCGACGGCGGAAGGACGTGGACCGAATCCTCGGGGCTGGGCAAGGTCAAGGGCTTCGGGTCCAGGATCGAGGTCGCCTACGCCAAGAGCAAGCCGGGCATGGTCTACGCCTCCTGCGCCGCCGGAGGCGGGAAGATCTGGCGCTCCACCGACGGGGGGAAGACCTTCGTGTTGAGGACGGGCCCGGCTTACAAGAGCGGCGCCAACTGGTATGCCAATCCCTTGTGGGTGGACCCGACGAACGAGAACTTTCTCCTCACCGGCGGGGTCTACGTTTACAGGAGCACCGACGGCGGGGTGACGCTCAAGCGCATCGCCAAGGGCTACATCATGACCACCCAGCCCCACCCGGACGTGCACTTCTTCACCTGCGAGGCCGGCTTCAACGGGACCACCAACCGGAGAGTGTATGTCACCACCGACGGCTCCATCTACCGGACGGACGACATCTACACGGCTTCCACCTCGGGCGGCTGGGTCCGCCTGGACAGGACCTACGAGACCACCCAGTTCTACGGGGCCGCCGGCGACGGACCCACGGGCCTGGTCGTGGGCGGGACCCAGGACAACGGGACCCTCTGCCTGAAAGACGCGGCCGCCCGGAACGCCCTCCTGACCTTCGGCGGCGACGGGGGCTTCTGCGCCGTCTACGCCCCCAACCCCGGGATCATGTTCGGCGAATACATCCGCCTCAAGATCCACCGCTCCACCAACGGCGGGCGAAGCGCCCGTTACATCTACAAGGGGATCGCCGACGCGGGTTCCAACGCCAACTTCATCTCCCCTTTCATCCTGGATCCCAACCGGCCCTCCGTGCTCCTGGCCGGAGGCGCCTCCCTCTGGAGGAGCGCAAACGCCCTGGCGACCAAGGTCTCCTGGAGCCGGATCATGCCGGCCGGAAAGTCCAGGATCAGCGCCATCGCCGTGGCGCCCGGGGATTCCGACATCGTCTGGGTGGGCAAGAACAACGGCGAGGTCTGGAAGACGTCCAACGGGAAATCAGCATCCCCCACCTGGACCGCCGTGGACGACAACTCCTCCCTCGATCCCCTTCCCAACCGTTACCTCACCCGGATCGTCATCGACAGGTGGAACCCCAACAAGGTCTACGTCTGCCTGGGCGGCTTCAAGCCCGACAACGTGCAGGTCACCACCGACGGGGGCAAGACTTTCCGCGACGCCACCGGGACGGCCCCTTCCGGCCTCCCCGACGTCCCGGTCCGGGGGCTGGCCGAGCATCCCTACATCCCGGGCTGGCTCTACGCGGCCACCGAGGTGGGGGTCTTCGCCAGCGAGGACGGGGGCAAGAGCTGGTCCACCACCAACGAAGGGCCGGCCAACGTCTGCGTGGACGAGGTGGTCTTCCTCCACCACTCCACGACTCTGCTGGCGGCCACCCACGGCCGGGGCCTCTTTACGGCAAGGATCGTGGCCGTCCAGGGGAGCTTCCAGGCCTTCGGGACGGGCTGCAAGGGGAGCGGCGGGACCCCCTCCCTGGCCCTGGATCCCTCCACGAAGCCCTACCTTGGCGAGAAACTCAAGGTGGAGATCTTTCATCCCCCCGCCTGGCAGTACGGCTGGATGATGCTCGGCGCCTCCAACACTCAGGCCGGGCCCGTGCCCCTTCCCCTGGACCTGGGAGCGCTGGGGATGCCGGGATGCAAGCTCTACGTAAGCCCGGACTTCCTGAGCCTCTACTTCTCCAACCCCGTGAAGAACGTGTGGGAAACCAAAATCCCACAAAACCCGGTCCTCCTGGGATCCTCCTTCTTCCTGCAGTATCTTTCCAAGGACCCGGGGACCAACCCCCGGGGCCTGGTGCTCTCCAACGCCGCCAAGGTCACCCTCGGGGGGTGAGCCGGGGCCTTCCGGGGAGCATACCCGGGCCAAGGTTTTTGCAGGAACCGAGGTTTTCCCATGGAAAAGTTCCCCTTCCCCCCCGCTTTTTCCCTCTTCTTCGCTTTCCTTCTTTTCACCCTTCCGCCGTCGGCCCGCGCGGCCGGAGGGGAGACCCTCCTGGTGAGAGAGCCCGACCTCTCGGCCCGCCGGGTGGTCTTCGTCTACGCCGGGGACCTCTGGACGGCCGACCTGGCCGGGGGGCCCGCCCGGAGGCTCACCGTCTCCCCCGGGACGGAAGCCTCCCCCAGGTTTTCCCCCGACGGGAAGTGGATCGCCTTCTCCGCCGATTACGGGGGCAACCTGGACGTCTACCTTGTCCCCTCCGGCGGCGGCCAGCCGAAGAGGCTCACATGGCATCCCTCGCCGGACGTGGTGGAAGGCTGGTCCCCCGACGGAAGGAGGATCCTTTTCTCCTCGGGCAGGTATTCCCATTCCAGGCGCTACAGCCGGCTCTTCACAGTGCCCGTGGAAGGGGGCCTTCCCGAGCCTCTCGCCATGCCCATGGCGGAGCACGGCTGTTTTTCGCCCGACGGGAAAAAGATCGCCTACACCCCCATCCGGGACGCCTTCCGGACCTGGAAGCGCTACCGTGGCGGCATGACCACGCCGGTCTGGCTCTTCGACCTGAAGAGTCACGAGGTGACGGAGATCCCGCACGTGAACGCCACGGACACCCGACCCATCTGGGTGGGTAGGACGGTCTACTTCCTGTCGGACCGGGCCCACACGATGAACGTCTTCGCCTACGACCCGGACTCGGGCAGACTCCGGCAGGTGACGCGCCACGAAAAATACGACGTCAAGTGGCTCGCCGGGGGCCCGTCGGGGCTGGTCTACGAGCAGGGCGGCAGGCTTCACCTCCTGGACGGAAAGACCGGGGAGAGCAGGCCTTTTCCCGTGCGGGTCGCCCCTGACCTGCCGTCCCTCAGGCCCCATTACGTCAAGGCCCTCGATTTCCTCCGAACCATCGGCATCTCGCCGGCGGGGGTCCGGGCCGTGGTGGAGGCCCGGGGGGAGATTCTCACGGTGCCGCTCAAGGAGGGGGACGTCCGCAACCTGACCCGTTCTCCGGGAGTCAACGACCGTTACCCGGCCTGGTCCCCGGACGGGTCGAGGATCGCCTGGCTTTCCGACAGGGGCGGTGAATACGCTTTGTGGATCCGCGACCAGCTCGGGGAGGAACCGGCCGAGAGGATCGACCTCGGGGCGCCGACCTTCTACTACTCCCCGCTCTGGTCCCCCGACGGAAAGAAGATCCTTTACACGGACAAGCGCCTCCACCTGTGGTACATGGACCTGAAGGAACGCAAACCCAAACTCGTGGATACCGATCTCTACGACGATCCCAGGCCGGGCCTGGATCCATGCTGGTCCCCCGACAGCCGGTGGATCGCCTACACCCGGGACCTGCCCAACAAGTTCAGGGCCCTCTTCCTCTACGATGTGGCCGCGGGAAAGACCCACAGGGTTACCGACGGGACGAGCTATGTCTCCTCGGCGTGTTTCGACCGGGAGGGAAAATACCTCTTCTTCAAGGCCAGCACCGACTACGGCCTCCACACGGCCTGGCTGGACATGTCCTCCTACGACAGGCCCCTGGAGTGGAGCCTTTACGCGGTCCTTCTCTCCTCCAAGGAGCTTTCCCCATTCCGGAAACGCTCCGACGAGGAGAAGACGGGGGGCAAGAAGGAGAAGAAGGAGAAGGCCGGGAAGGCGGAGGGGAAGAAGAAGGCCGTCCCGGCCGGCAAGAAGAAGATCCGGGTGGACCTGGAGGGGCTGGACCGGAGGATCCTGGCCTTTCCCGTTCCTTCCCGGCGATACGGCAGGATCCAGGCCGCCGCGGGGGGGAAGCTCTTCTACACCGAGAGCGACCGCCGGGGCGGGAACTCCCGGCTCCGGGTCTTCGACATGAAGACCCGCAAGGAAAAGGTCTTCATGGAAGGGGTGACGGGCTTCCAGGTGAGCGCCGACGGAAAGAAGCTCCTCTACGTCGCGGGGAAGACCGTCGGGATCGTGGGAGTCCAGGGCGCCCCCAAGCCGGGCATGGGCAGGCTCGCCAAGCTGGAGAAGGCCAAGATCCTGGTGGATCCCAGGGCCGAGTTCCGCCAGATCTTCGACGAGGCCTGGAGGATCGAGCGGGACTTCTTCTACGTTGCCAACATGCACGGAGCGGATTGGCCCGCCGTGAAGGAGAAATACCGGCCCTTCCTGGACTACGTGGCGAGCCGGTCCGACCTCAATTACCTCCTGGCCGAGATGATCGGAGAACTGGTGGTGGGGCACGCCTACGTGGGAGGCGGGGACATCCCCAAGGTCAAGGGAGAGCAGGCGGGACTGCTTGGCGCCGACCTGGAGCGGGACGGGGATTTCTACCGGTTCGGCAGGATCTACGGGGGCCTCCCCTGGAACCCGGGCCTGAAGGCCCCCCTCGCCCAGCCGGGGATCGACGTCCGGGAGGGGGACTACCTCCTGGCCGTAAACGGCGTCCCCCTGAGGGCCCCCGTCAATCCCTACCAGCTTTTCGTGGGGACCTCGGGAAAGCTGACGAGGCTCACGGTGAACTCCAAGCCCACCGAAAAGGGCGCCCGCCGGGTGACCGTGGTCCCCGCCTCGAGCGAGGGTCGGCTCCGGCTCATGGCATGGGTGGAGGAGAACCGGAAGAAGGTGGAGAAGCTCTCCGGAGGAAGGCTGGCCTACGTCTACATGCCCGACACGGGGAGGCGGGGGTATACCTTCTTCAACCGCTACTACTTCTCCTCCCTGGACAAGGAGGGGGTGATCCTGGACGAGCGCTTCAACGGCGGGGGGTCGGTGGCGGACTACGTGGTGGACCTGCTTGGGCGCAAGCCGCTCTGCTGGTGGGCCACCAGGGAGGGCCGCCCCATCGGCTCCCCCAACGCCTGCGTCTTCGGGCCCAAGGTGATGATCATCAACCAGTATGCCGGATCCGGGGGCGACGCCATGCCCTACTTCTTCCGGGAGAGGGGCCTGGGGAAGCTCGTGGGCAAGCGGACCTGGGGCGGGCTCGTGGGAATCTACCACTACCCGCCGCTTATGGACGGGGGCTTCATCACGGCCCCCAGGATCGGCATCTTCAGCGTGGACGGAAAGTGGGTCGTGGAAAACCACGGCGTGGACCCGGACATCGAGGTGGAGATGACCCCCAAGGAGGTGATCGCGGGAAGGGATCCCCAGCTCGAGGCGGCCGTGCAGGAGGCCCTGAAGGAACTGGCATCCCACCCCGTTCCCAGGCCGGTCCGGCCGCCGGACCCGGTCCGGGTCAAGTAACTACTGGTTGTTCTGTTGGAGGCATTCACCATGAAATTCCGGATGTTCTGGGCCTTCCCGGTCCTTCCATGCTTCCTGCTCTTTCCGGCCTCCGCCTCCGCCCGCGCCCGGCAGGCTCCCTTCCTGAAGCCCCTGGAAAAGGGCTGGCTCTTCAAGGGCGATCCACGTGACGCGGGCCTGAAGGAGGGTTGGGCCGCCCCGGACCTGGACGACACCTCCTGGAAACCCATGGATCCCACCAGGGAGTGGGAAAAGCAGGGCTACCAGGCCGACGGCGTGGGTTGGTACCGGATCCACCTGGACCTCCCCCCCGGGAAGGGTCCCCTCTACCTGGCCTTCGACGGGGTGGATGACGAGTATACGCTCTTTGTGAATGGAAAGAGGGTCGCCCATTTCGGCGGCCCCAGGCCCGAAAACAGCGTCTGGCGCACCCGCACCTTCGCGGAGATCACCCCCTTCGTGAAGCGTCCCGGGCCCTGCGTTGTGGCCTTGCGGGTAGTGGACTGGTATTACC
>CAYQBW010000177.1:0-6169 GCA_964415725.1 uncultured Planctomycetia bacterium | reverse complement strand
CCTTTCTCCTGGGTCTCCTCCAGGCCGGGACCCCCCGAAACGGGCCTTTGGCCCGGGCCTTTCACCTTCCGGAGAAGGACCGGTGGGCCCTGGAGAAGGAAATCGGTCTCAGGGTGCTCCGCCGCCTCTCGGGGAAGCGCTTCGGCCTGGAGCCCGAACAGGGGTGGGCCGACCTGAGAAAAGGAGCCGACGCCTGGATCGCCTGGTGGAAAGCAGAGGGGAAAGGGAAAAAGAAACCCCTTGGGCGGAGGGCCCGGAAGGCCCTGGAAGAGGCCCTCCTCCGGGTCCGGAAGGCCCTGCCCCTCCTGGAGGGGGAAGAGCGGGTCCGGGCGGAAGAATGGCGGAAGGCCGCCCGCCGCGCACTGGGAGAAGGGGTAGAATAGTCTGGTCCTTTTCCCCTTCCCGGAGGCCCCCATGCGCGCCCGGTTCCTTCCCTTGCTCTTGCTCGGTTTCCCCCCTCTTTCGGCCCTCCTTCCCTGCCAGACCACCACTCCCGACGACCCCAGGCGGGTCCTGGTCCTCTATTCCCGGGGCTGGCCCGACGCCAACGGCAACGGGGTGGGGGATTCCAAGGAAGTGGCCCTCTACTACGCCAAGGCCCGGGGCGTGCCCGCCTCCAACCTCCTGGGGCTCCCCCTTTCGGGGACGCGCCGTTACTGGTCCGGGACCAAGGGGTGGGCCGAATTCCACGACAAGCTCGTGACTCCCGTGAAAAAGGCCCTCAAGGCCCTGGGCCCGGCCAACATCGACACCCTCCTCTTTTGTTACGGCGTGCCTTATTACATCTACACTCCCCTGGCCAGCCGCAGGCTCCGGGCCGTGGACAGCCTCATGGCCGTCCCCGACCGGCTCGGCACCCGGACATCCTGGCCCCTGCCTTCCTGGTGGTCCTCCAATACCTATCTTGAATTCTCTCCTTCCGTCCCCCCCGACCTCGGCCGGTTCCACCACGGGACCTTCTCCTTTTCCGGGTCCCCCCTCTACCTGAACTGCCGGATCGACGGCCCCACCCCGGAGGCGGCCAAGGACCTGGTGGACGGGGCGATCTACGCGGAAAAGCACCTGGGAAGGGGCCGGGGCTACCTCTGGGGCCGGGCCTACGTAGATACCCGGTTTGGGTATTTCTCGGACACGTTCCTCAAGCAGAACTATCCCTTCGGGTATTCCACCTACAAGTCGGCGGACGAATGCATGGCCTTCGGAAAGTTCTTCCCCCCCACAGTGGGCCTTCCCACGTTCTGGGAGGCCAGCGGAAAGGAGATCGGCGAACAAGGCGCCAGGTGGCGGGACGGGTCCCCGGCCCTCACCGCTCCGAGGGCGCTCCTCTACGGAGGATGGTACAACTACAACCAATACCACGACGTCTGGGATTGGCTCCCCGGCTCCATCGCCTGTGACCTGAACAGCAATTCCATCAAGAACTTCCACGCGGCCAATCCCGGGACCTTCCTCGGCTCCGCCCTGGCCCGGGGACTGACGGCGGGAAGCGGGGTCGTGGGTGAGCCCTACCTGTCCGGCCACCCCAGGCCGGAGGTGCTTCTTTACTACGTGACCCGGGGCTTCACATGGGCCGAGGCCTCCATGGTCTCCGACCCGGCCCTCTTCTGGATGAGCGTCCACATGGGCGACCCCCTCTATACCCCTTTCCGTAAAGGGGCCAGGCGGGCCCCCGACCGCACTCCCCCGGGAGTCCCCCTGGTGAAAGTCTCCGCGCGAAACGGCGCTTCCGCCGTGCTGGACCTGGGGATTCCCAGGAGGCCCGCCGACCCTGACCTCTGCGTCTTCCAGGTGGACTACGGCCCCACCCCGGTCCTGGGCTCACGCGTTCCCTTCGGGAAGGCCTTCAAGGGCGCCCTCACCGTAACCCTCTCCAACCTGCCCGACCTTCCCGGGTTCTATTTCAAGGTGGAAGCCCGGGATCCCGCGGGGCTCTCCTCCAAGAGCACCCTCCTGGCCCTCTGTCCCCGTTCCTTCCGGGCCGTGGACGCCCGGGCCTCCGTCTCCCCGGCGACCGTGCCCTACGGCAAACCTTTGACCGCCCGTTTCGCCGTCTCCGCCCTTCCCGGGCTCACCTCCCTGAACTCCTTCAAAATCGAGATGGAAGGCATGGGATACAGGTTCGACGTGACCCGGGCCGTCCTGGCCTCGGGCACGGAGATCGCCCTGGGCCCCCAGGAAGAAACCCTGCTCTTCGCCCTGAAGGCCCCGGCCCTTCTCCCCCGGGGAACCTACAAGTTCCACATCCAGGCCTCCACCTCCTCCGGTTCCTCCAGGTTCACCGCCGGCTTCACCGTCCAGTAGAGCCCTTCGCCGGGGGCAGGGAACGTCAAGAGAGAGCCCCTTTCCTTCCGATCTGGAAAGGGGCCCCCGGGAGGAATCTCCGCCCAAAAAAGGGGGACCCTCGTTTCCACAGGCAACCTAGGTTCCGGCAGGGAAGAGGCCCGGCATGGACGCGGAAGAACGGGAAATCCTGGACGCCTTCCTGGAGGAGGCAGGGGAGCACCTGGCCGACATCGAGCAGGACCTGCTTCTCATCGAAGAAAAGGGGAAGGACGTAGACGAGGAGCTGGTGAACAAGGTCTTCCGCGCGGCTCACAGCATCAAGGGAGGCGCCGGCTTCCTGGGACTGGACGTGGTCAAGACCCTCTCCCACAAGCTGGAGAACGTCCTCGGCATGATCCGGGCGGGCGAACTGGTCCCCACCCCGGAAATCATCGACACCCTTCTCAAAGGTTTCGACAGGCTCACCGGGTTGATCCGGAACGTGGAGGAAAGCAACACCGCCGACGTCTCGGAAAACATCGCGGCCTTGGAAGAGATCACGGAGGAGAATTCGGGGGCTCAAGATTCCGGGGATCAAAAGGGAAAAAAGAAAAAGAAATCCCCCCAGGGAAAGGCCAAAAAGCCCCCGTCCCGGGCGCCCAAGGATCCTTCTCCACCGGAAAAACCCAAGGATTCGAGCCCGGGCCTCCCGCCTGAAAAACCCGAAAAGCCCGCGCCCCCCAGGCACTCCGGGCCCTCCACCCTCCGCGTCCATGTGACCCTTCTGGACAAGCTGATGAACCTAGCGGGCGAACTGGTCCTGGCACGGAACCAGCTCCTCCAGGCCGTGGGAAGGGAGAGGGAGGATTCCCTGGAGGGAGTGGCCCAGAAGATGGACCTGGTCACCACCGAACTCCAGGAAACCATCATGCGGACCCGCATGCAGCCCCTGGGGAATCTTTTCAACAAGTTTCCCCGGGTGGTGAGGGACCTGGCCGCCTCGCTGGGAAAGAAGGTGGAACTCCGGATCTCCGGCAAGGACGTGGACCTGGACAAGTCGCTGATCGAGGGCCTGAGCGATCCCCTGACCCACATCATCCGCAACTCCGTGGACCATGGAATCGAACCGCCCGAAGAGCGCCTGGCCAAGGGAAAACCGGAGAAGGGAATCATCACCCTCTCCGCCTTCCACCAATCCAGCCAGGTGATCATACGGATCGAAGACGACGGCAGGGGAATCGACGAGGAGAAGGTCCTGGCCAAGGCCTTGGAAAAAGGCCTCGTGAGCCAAGCCCAGGCGGGAGGGATGTCCAGGAAGGAAAAACTGGCCCTGATCTTCCACCCCGGCCTCTCCACGGCGGAGAAGGTGACCGACGTCTCGGGCCGGGGAGTGGGGATGGACGTAGTCAAGAGCAACCTGGACAAGCTGAGGGGCCAGGTCGACCTGGAGTCCGAACCCGGGAAAGGCACGGTCCTCACCATCCGCCTTCCGCTGACCCTGGTGATCATTCCGAGCCTCATGGTCTCCTCGGGGGGAAGCAAATACGCCCTTCCATTGGTGGCCGTCCGGGAACTCCTCAGGATCCCGCCGAAAAAGGTTCCCGCCATGGTGAAGAAGGTCGGGGAGGCCACGGTCCTTCACTTGAGAGACGAGGTCCTGCCCCTTCTCTCCCTCACCTGGGTCCTCTCCAAGGAAGGCCCTTCGAATTACAAAATGGTCCCACCCCGGGCCTTTTCCGAGGAAAAACCCGCCAACGTGGCGGTCCTCTCCTCGGGGGACTACAAGTTCGGACTCCTGGTGGACGAACTCCACGACACGGAGGAAATCGTGGTCAAGCCCCTGGGGAAGCATCTCCAGGGGTGCTTCGCCTATGCCGGCGCCACCATCCTGGGAAACGGGAAAGTCTCCCTCATCCTGGACCCCGCCTCCCTCGCCAGGGTCACCGGTCTCTCTTCCGTCCAGGAGGAGATCAACCGGCCCAAGGAGGAAACCCCCGCCCTGAAAGAAGATCACAAAGTGGACCTTCTCGTCTTCCGGAACACGGAGAAGGAAATCTTTGCGGTTCCGATCGACCGGGTGGGAAGGATCGACAAGGTGGACCCGGAACGCGTGGAGGAAGCGGCCGGGAAGAAGATCATCCAGCACAGGGGAAAGGTGCTTCACGTGCACACCCTGGCGGAATTCACCCGGTCTTCCCCCTTCGAGCCCAAGGGAAAGATCCTGGTCATCGTCTTCTACGTGGAAGGCAAGCAGGTGGGCCTTCTCGCCAACCCCCCCATCGACACGGTTTCCCTGCCCGTCCAGAGGGACGCCGAACTCTCCTCCCTGCCCGGAATCGCCGGAACGGCCTTCCTCGAGGGAAGGACCGCCCTGGTCCTGGACGTCATGGAGATGGTCTCCCTCCTGGATCTCCAGTGGGAGAAGAAGGAGGAACCTACCGCGGCCGCCGCGGAATCCCCGGCGCGGATCCTCTACGCCGAGGATTCCGACTTCTTCCGGGCCAGCGTCAAGGATTTCCTCGTGAGGGAGGGGTTCCTGGTGGAAGAGGCCAGGGACGGCTTGGACGCGTGGAAGATCCTGGACAAGGCCGGGGCGAACCATCCCTTTTCCCTGCTTCTCACGGACATCGAGATGCCGGAGATGGACGGGTTCGAACTGGCCCGCCGGGTCAGGGAAGACCCGAGGTTCTCCGGGCTTCCCATCATCGCGCTTACCACCATGGCGGACGAGGATTGCCTTGCCAGGGGGAGGGAAATCGGGTTCGACGATTACCAGCTCAAGATGGACAAGGCCAAGCTCCTCGAGGCGGTGAAACGGTTTGCCGGCCGGGTCCCGGCGGAGGTGTGAAAGGGAGGGAACCATGGAATCGACCCCTGATCGTCCCGCCGGAACGACGGCGTTGAAAGGAAAGAAGACCCAGCTGGTCGCCTTCCTCGTGGGGGGCGCCTTTTGCGGAATCGACATCCAAAGGGTGCAGGAGATCAACAAGCCCGCCGAGTGGACTCCCGTCCCCCACGCCCCTTCCTACGTCCTGGGAATCTTCAGTCTCAGGGGAAAGATGGTCACCTTGATCGACCTGGCCCGGAAAATGGGCGTTCCCCCTTCCCCGCCCGGAGGGGAGGCCCGGAACATCATCGTGAACTCCGAAACCGAGACCATCGGGCTCAGGGTGGATACAGTTTGCGGGGTCCTGGAGATGGACCCGGAAAAGACGTCTCCGCCCCCTTCCAACCTCGGTCCCATCCAGGGTTCGTATATAAAGGGAGTGCTCAGGACCGATGAAAAGCTCCTGGCGGTCCTGGACGTGGACAAGGTCCTGGAGAAGGAGTCCTGACCATGGGTGAAGAGCGCCCCCTCAAGGTCCTGGTGGTGGACGACTCCTTCATCTTCAAGAGGGCCGTGGCGAAAGGCCTCAGGGAGATTCCAGGCGTGGAGGTCGCGGGGACGGCCTCCGACGGCAGGGAAGCCCTGGCCAAGATTCCAGCCTTCTCCCCGGATCTCCTGGTTCTGGACCTGGAGATGCCCGTCATGGGAGGGCTGGAGGTCCTGAGGACCCTGAAGGAGAAGTTTCCAGGCGTGGGGGCCATCCTTCTCAGCAGCAAGACGAAAAAAGGCAGCGAGGAAACCCTGCGGGCCATGGAACTGGGGGCCTTCGATTTCGTGCCCAAGCCCGAGGCGGAGAGTTTCGACAAGGGCGTGGCGGCCGTGCGAAAAGCCCTGGAGCCCAAGATCCGCGCATTCCGGAACCACCTGGAATCCAAAAGGGAAAGGAACCGCCCTGGCGGAAAGGAAAGGGATTCCCTGTCCCTAACCTCCGGGAAAAAGCCCTCCTGCGGCCCGGACTTCGCCCCCCAGGTCCTGGGAGTGGGCTCCTCCACGGGAGGCCCCCCCGCCCTGGGAAAGGTG
>CAYQBW010000176.1:0-6181 GCA_964415725.1 uncultured Planctomycetia bacterium | reverse complement strand
GGGGAGTTCTACTACCTGGCCCGGAACAAGGTCTACTTCGCGAGAAAATGGCTGGGGCCGGCGGAAAAGGCGGCTTTTTTGTTTTCGGCCTTCGTCCTCAAGCCTTTGGCCGGGATGGTCGCCTACGGGAAGATCGGGTTCCTGCCCGGGTATTACAAGGCCCTGGCCGACGGCCTGCACCTGTAGGGGCCGCCGGAGCCAGGGTCGCCTCCGGCGACCCTGGTGAACGTCGGCCCGGGATGGTTCCGAGGATCGGGAATCATCCCGCCGCATGGGAGGGTGTGGGTTATCGGTCCGGATCCATCGGGAGGTTGGGGTCATATCGCGGGACGACCGTCGGGACGGCGCGATGCGCCGTCCCTCGGGCGTCCCCTACATTCCCTTCGGGACCGGAGGGGACATCGGCCCGGATGTTTCCGGGAATCGGGAATCATCGCGGCGTCTTGGGGAATCGCGGGACGACCGTCGGGACGGCGCGGTGCGCCGTCCCTCGGGCGTCCCCTACGTTCCTGTCGAGATGTGTTGGGTGTTCGTGTCACCCTGGGTGTAGGGGCCGCCGGAGTCAGGGTCGCCGGAAGGCGGCCCTGACGAACGTCGGCCCGGGATGGTTCCGGGGATTGGGAATCATCCCCCCACGGTGAAATGGAATTCCTTGGAAAGGGTGATGAACCAGTTGTTGGTTCCCGGCTTTGCGTTGAAGGTGATCCACTGGCCGCAGACCCGCCGGCAGCAAAGGCCGGTGAAGTTCGGGATGGGCAGGTTGAACGTCCCTTTCAGCCCGCAGGGAGGCGTTCCCTGGGCCAGAGTCACCGCCGAGGTGGAGTAGAACCAGTTGTCGAACAAGGGGTAGAGGACCAGGGTGGAATTGCAGAGCCAGGGGATCTTCCTCGCCTTGCAGTGGCCGGCGAAGTTGAGGAGAAGGAGGGCGCTCTGGCTCCAGCCCGCCGGGTTGGGGCCCTGGGTGAAGTTGAGTTTGAAGTTGAAGTTGCCAACGTAGGGGAGGCCGCCCGAGTAACCGGGCGTAAAGGCGCAATTGGGAGGATTCAGGGTGCAGGGATTCCTTCCCTGGGTGCCGACCCCGGAGGTTCCGAACTCGGCCTTGCATCCCGAGTCCCTGAGGGCCAGGCCGTAGTAGTAGACCGGGCTCGCCGGACAGCAGGCCGCCTGCTTGAACCCGCAGGGAAAACCGTACTTCAAGGAGACCGTGGACTTGCCGTCCGTGACGTAGACCGTCCTGGAACATCCGTCGTAGGTGACGCCCGTGGCGGCCCCGAAGGAAGTGCTCCCGCAATTCTTGATCTGGTATTTGCAGAAGGGCTTGCAGGGATCGGATGCCTTGGAGGCGAAGAGGATCGTGGTTCCCGAAACTGGATTCCCCACGGCGTCGTATTGAGCGGCTGTGATGAAGAGCAGGTCCCTGAAGCGGTGGTAGGCAAGGCCCGTCACCTTGTAGCCGGAAGGAAGGGAGAACAGGCACTTGTTGATTGCCTTCTGCTTACATGGATCAGCGTAGGAGAAGGAAAAGGTATAGATGGTGTTGTTCTCGTAGCTTACGAAGAGCCTGTGTTTCCTGGGGTCCAGGGCCAGGCCCGTCACCTCCGATCCCGTTTGGGAGAGGAAGCCGCAGATCCTTTTGCAGAGGCACTTGCAGGGATTGACGCAGGAAGAGGGGTAGTAGAGGTAGATCCCGGGGCCGTTGCTCATCCAGACAGCGCCCAGGTTGGGGTCCCAGGTCGCGGCGCCGGTCCACATCTTGGACGGGAGCTTGAGCCCGGAAGAACACCAGTCCGGTTTCTTGCAGACCACCTGGGAGGCCAGGGCCGTCATGGATCCGTAAGGCGGGGGACAGTTGGTCCGGGCCGGGCCGATGAGCCGCGTTTGTGCGGGGAGGGCCCCGGCGCCCAGTAAGAGAAAAGAGAGGGCCAGTGGCTTGAAGTTCATAGAGAATTCTCCTTGGAAGCGTTCCGTTCTTGAGAGAGAGAAAAAAAGGGAAGAAGTGCGAAGGGGCTTCCTGGGATGAAAGGGCCGGGTTTCAAGGCGCGGAAAGAGAGGCTTACCAAAAAGGGATGAACCGTTCGGGGGAGGTTGGGGCCGGGACGGGGCCTGTTCGGGGGGAGGCTGTGGACGGGCCTGCCCGGGGCCCGGTCTTTCCGGAAAAAGGTCTTTTTCCGCGGTTCGGCCGGGGGTTGCGATGTCCTGTTCCGGGAGTTAGCTTTTGATTTCCATTCGGAAAGGAGGCGTCATGATCAGGGCGAATGTCGCGCCCCACTCCACGAGGGGACTCCCGAAGGAGAAAGTGGAGCCGAACCGGCGGTTTTTCGCCTTCCTTCTCTTTGTCTTCGCCGGGGTCCAGGTCTCTTTCTTTCTCACCTGCTTTTCCCTTCTCGTCGGGGGAGTTCAGGGGGACCAGTTCCTGTCCTGGGTTTTCCTGAACCTCTTCCTCGTGGGGGGTGAGGTCTGGTGCGGGCTCCTCCTGCTCGGAAGGGACATGACGATCTTTCCCTTTCCCCTCTGGGTAGGGTTCCTGGCCGCGGTGCTCCTTGCCTTCTTCTCCTGGTGGCCCCTTTCGGGCTACTTCTCCTTTGGAGAGAGGGTCTTCACTTTCCGCCCCGTGGTGGCCCTGGGGGCCTGGGGCTTCGGGATCACTCTCTGTGCCTGGCTCGTTCTCGCGCCCGTCCTCTATACGGTTTGGCTCTTGGCCTGGCGCGGCGTGCAAACCAGGGACCGGAAATCAAGGCGGCGCCGGAGGCGGAAAGATTCGTCTTCCCGCGGGGCGGCGGAAGGGTGAGAGAAGGGCGGGACGCGGCGCCCGGGGGCCCCGCGTCCCGCGCGTTGTCGCCTGTTTTCCTGCGGGGAACGACCCTTAGCGGACGGTGAGGGCGGCCGTGTTGGTCAGGGCCAGCATGCCCGTGGCGGGCTCCACGCACAGGCACTGGGCCGGGACCGCCGTCCCCTTCAGGGCCGGGTCGCCCGGGACGTGGAAGTAGGTGTAGGCCTTGCCCGAGAGGGGGTCGTGAACGCCCAGGGAGAAGGCGGTGAGGAAGGCCGTCGACAGGCCCAGCTTTCCGGTTACCCCGGGAATGACCGCCGGGGATTTCCGGAAGTCCGTGGAGAGCATGAGGAAGGAGAAGGCCCAGGGAACGGGGCGAACGCCCTGGACGGGGATGTAGGCGGCAACTTCCATTTTCTTTCCGATGGAGGCGATCCCGCCGGCGAGCCAGACGGTCCGGACGCTGGAGATGCGGTATCCTGTCTTGGCTGAATCGGCGTCGTAGAAGGTCCCCGCGATGTAGCCGCCGTTGTTGATCCAATCGTGGGTGGTGATGAAGGGGAGGGCCGGCGTGGAGGGGTCCAGGTCGAAGGAGAGCCAGTGGTCGTTGGCATTGATCATCACGTGGTGGCTCAAGCCGATGAGCTCACCCCGGGAATCCACGATGGGCGTGGGAGAATTGGCGCCCTTTCCCGGGAGGGGAGTCTTGACCACGATTTTCGGGCTCCCCGTGAGGGCGGGCCCGGCCGGATCCAGGGGGGAAATGGCGATGTCTTGCTTGTAGACGTGCACCAGGTGGAGTTTGCCTCCCACGTCGGCCAGGGATCCGTCCCAGAAGGATTGCCTGGGCAGGCCCTTGATGGGCCCGACGATGGAGAAGGGCTCCTGGAGACTTTTCCGTTTGGCCAGGTATCCGGTGTATCTTCCGCTCCGGCTGGACTCGAAGTAGGCCAGGAGCCCGTCGTGGTGGAGGGTGAGCCCGAACTCGGTGCGGCTGGAGTTGAGGAAGGCGGCGTTCTTGTCGGGCGTGAACTTGTCGGTCCGGATGTCGTATACGCCGCACAAGAGGTCACTTCCGCCCTTTCCCCCCCACGCGCCGGGGAGACCGGAATTCACCGTCATTCCCACGATGTATTTGCCGGGCTTCCCGGGGTAAGGGATGATGTGGATCTGGGAGAAGGTCTTTCCCGGAACGTTGGGCGCGTTGAAGAGGGGATCCTTGGCGAACTTGCTCAGCTTGGGGGGCGCCACGAGGCCCTGAGCGCAGATCCCGGTGGCGAGGAGGAAAAGCAGAAGAGAGAGGATCACCGGCCTTTTCATTTTTCCCTTGCCTCCTTGTTGGGAAACAACGAATCCGTCGCCTTGGTCCGGGGAGGTTCATGGTAGGAAAGGCGGGCCGCTGGATCAAGACGGGACTCTTCCCTTCGCGCGGCGGCCCCTTCCGGGTTTTCATAAACGGCCTGGAGGGTTCCAGCGGGGAAGGCGCGGGCGGCTGGGCCCGCCGGTATTCGTAACGTCCCGCCAGGTTGGAAGGGGGCCGGGCTGGTGGAGCCCGGGAATCCTCGCGGAAAGGTGGGGAGGAGCGATTTTTTTAGGGAACAAGGGGTTGCCTTCCGATTAGGGGTGCGTTAGGTTAGGGAAACAGCAGGTGTCCCCCTGGGGTGGACCGGACTCAACTGCTTGCGAGGACGAGAGATGCGTAGCGATCCCCTTGTTCTGCACCTGGACATCGATTCCTTCCTGGCCTCGGTGGAGCAGGTCGCCGATCCCGGGCTTCGGGGGAGGCCCGTGGCGGTGGGCTCCGGCATCGTGGCTTCCTGTTCTTTCGAGGCCAAGAGACGGGGAGTCCGGACGGCCATGACCATGGGTCGGGCCCGGCGGATCTGCCCGGACCTGGTGGTGGTGGAGGGCGATTCCGCCCGGGCCGCGTCTTTCCGGGAGAGGGTGGAAGAGGTGCTCCGGCGCCACACCCCCCTGGTGGAGCGGGTCTCCCTGGACGATTTCTACGCCGATTTCTCGGGGATCCCGGAAGACCCCCTCCGGGCGGCCCGGGCCGTCCGGGCCGAGGTGAAGGCCGAGACGGGTCTCAGCGTCTCCCAGGGGATCGGCCGGACCCGGACGGTGGCGCGGCTGGCCACGGACCGGGCCAAGCCGGGAGGGATCTTCTTCGTTCCCCCCGGAAAGGAGCGGTCCTTCCTGGAGGGATATCCTGTCACCCGGTTACCGGGCGTGGGGAGGCGCACGGCGGACCTCTTCTTCCGCCTGGGGGTGCGCACGGTGGGACAACTCCGGGGCCTGGGCCGGGCCGACCTGGCGGGCCTTCTGGGCAAGCGGGGGGAGAGGCTCTGGCGCCAGGCCTGGGGGCGGGACGAGGAGCCCCTGCGGGGGGAGCGCCTCCCGGGGAGCGTGAGCCGGGAAACCTCCTTCGACGAGCCCGCGGCCGATCCGGACCTGGTGGAAGGTCTCCTGGCCTGGCTTCTGGACCGGGCCCTCTGGTGGGCGCGCTCGGAGGGCCTGGCCGCCGGGCGGCTCGATGTGGTGGTCCGATACGCGGACAACGAGTTTCTCTCCAAGGGGGAGAGGCTCTCTCCTCCGGCCCGGACTTTCCGGGAGGCCGCCTTCCCGGCCCGGCGGTGCCTGGAGCGGGCCTGGTCGCGGCGCCTTCTCCTGAGAGGGCTCGGGGTGCGCCTCTCCCGGCTCGTCCCGGCGGGGGAGGCGGCCCAGGACGGCCTCTGGGACCGATCCCCCGGCAAGTCCCTCCACCTGGAGAAAGCCCTGGACCGTATTCGAGAGAGGCACGGCTTCGGCCGGGTGCTGCGCGGGAGGGAGTCCCTCCTTCTGGGGCGCCTTCCCTCGGGACGGGAGGGGTTCCGGCTCAGGACCCCTTCCCTCTCCCTGTGAGGGGGAGGGGACCATGGACTTCGTTCCCCTCAGGACCCACAGCTGGTTCTCCTTTCTCACGGCGCCCTCGCCGCCGGCGGACCTGTGCCGGCGGGCGGCCGAGCTGGGCATGCCCGCCCTGGCCCTCACCGACGTGGGCGGGCTCTGGGGCGCGCCGGCCTTCGAGGCCGCGGCGGACCGGGCGGGGGTGCGGCCCATCCTGGGCGTGGAACTTCCCACCCGGGAGGGACGGCTCGTCCTGCTCGTCCGGGACGGCGAGGGCTACCGCTCGCTCTGCCGGCTCGTGAGCGCCTTCCACCTGGACGAAGGCTTCGACCCGGTGCGCACGACGGCCCGGGAGTCGGCGGGCCTCTTCGTCCTGGCCGACTCGCCCCGCCTCCTGGCCCGCCTGGCCCTGCGGATCCCGCCGGACACGCTCTTCGCCGGATTGCCCGCCCCGCCGGAGGAGCGCTCCCCGGGACGGCCCCTTCCCCCGGACCAGGTGATTCCCAAGGGCCGGAAACTTCCCGA